>DQNX01000058.1 GCA_015658965.1 Gammaproteobacteria bacterium | reverse complement strand
TTTAGGCCTGCCGGCTTGCGCCGGATTGCTACTGCTGGCTGCACCCTTAATTATCACCTTGTTTCAATATGACGCTTTTAGCGTGTTTGCCGCACACCAATCCTCTTTAAGTCTAATGGCGTATGGCTCTGGACTGATGGCTTTTATTGTGGTTAAAATTTTAGCACCGGTATTTTTAGCCAGAGGTGACACCAAAACCCCGGTTAAAGCAGGGGTTATTGCCATGCTCTCAAACGTGGTTTTAAACATTATTTTCGGTTATTATTTTGACCATGTTGGCCTAGCAGCAGCCACCTCAATTGCCGCGGTTATTAATGCTTATATTTTATATTTTTACCTAAAGCAGCAAGCTATTTTTAATTTTTCTAAGGATTTATTCAAAATGTTTTTTAAAGTTTTGGCTGCAAGCTTTATAATGGCTATCTTTATTTTGAACTTTGATCAAGCGCAGAGTGTTTATTTAGAAGCTGATGCTTTTTCACGTATCAGCATGCTGGCTACAACCATTTGCTTATCGGTGTTCATTTATTTTATAAGTCTAAAATTTTTAGGCGTTAACCTGAGAAAACTATGAATACTGTTCACTGCGTAAAATTAAACCAAGAACTCGAAGCGCTAGATCGCGCCCCTTATCCAGGCGAATTAGGCAAAAGAATTTTGGCTGGCGTTTCTAAACAAGGCTGGCAGCTATGGCTAGACCATCAAACCATGCTAATTAACGAGAACAATCTTAACATGCTCGATGAAAAAGCACAAAGCTACCTTAAAGAGCAAATGGAAAAATTTTTCTTTTCTGAACACGGTGCTGACGACATTCAAGGCTACACACCCGATAAATAATGGCTAACTTATTTATTATTGCTGCCCCTTCTGGTTGCGGAAAGACCTCATTGGTTAAGGCACTGATTGAACAGTTAGATAATTTGTGTGTATCAGTATCTCATACAACCCGCGCTGCTCGCGCGGGTGAAATTCATGGCAAAAATTACTTTTTTGTCTCTAAAGCAGAATTTGATGAAATTAACAACAACAAAGGTTTTATCGAATCTGCTCAAGTATTTGATAACCACTATGGTAGCGCCAAACAAACCGTTAAAGATTTACTTTCAAAAGGTCAAGATGTGATTTTGGAGATTGACTGGCAAGGTGCACAACAAGTCAAAAAAAGTTTTAAAGATGCAATTGGAATATTTATCTTACCGCCTTCGATTTCAGCTTTAGAAGAACGCTTAACAGGTCGAGGTCAAGACGACCAAAGCATTATTGAGCGAAGAATGCGCGATGCAGTGAGTGAAATGCAGCACTTTGATGAGTTTGATTATTTGGTGATTAACGATGATTTTAATGTTGCTTTAAATGATTTAGGCAATATTATTCATACTCAACGCTTAACACTCGAGCAACAATTAAACAAACATCAAGATTTACTCAAACAGTTGATATAACGTATAAATTGCGTATAATATAACTCCTTACTAATATTAATCATTAGTTGCATATAACGTTATGAATCAAGATTTTTCCTTACCCGCTGTTAGAGCTTCAAGTTCATTAGGGGTTCAAAAATATCCGCCAATTCTTACCCCAGAAGAGGAGCACGATTTAGCCATTGAGCTTTACGAAAATCACGATCTTAGCGCTGCTAGAAAGCTGGTATTGTCACACATGCGCTTTGTAGCGTTTATTGCCCATGGTTACAAGGGTTATGGTTTAGAGCAAGCAGATCTTATTCAAGAAGGCACGATTGGCCTAATGAAAGCGGTAAAACGCTTTAATCCACACAAAAAAGTACGTCTTGCTTCTTTTGCGGTTTATTGGATTCGTGCTGAAATTCACGAGTTTATCTTTAAAAATTGGAAAATTGTTAAAGTAGCCACCACCAAAGCTCAGCGCAAATTATTTTTCAAGCTTAGGCAAGCCAAATCACACATCTACAGCTCGTTGAATGAATCTCAAGCTGATAAAATCGCTAACGATTTAGGTGTGCGGCGCCAAGATGTATTAGAGATGGAATCACGCCTACAATTTAATGATGTGGCTTTTGAGGTTTCTGACAGTGAAGACTCGTCAGCGCCAGAGCTTTATCTAACTGATAATAACACGCAAACACCTGAGCAGCTGTTACTCAGAGACGATACTCAAAAAAATCAGCAGCAGCAATTGTACAAAGCACTGTCTTCATTAGATGCAAGAAGTTTGGATATTTTACAATCTAGGTACTTGAAAGAAGAAAAAACGACCCTACATACTTTAGCTAACAAGTATGGTGTTTCTGCTGAGCGGGTTCGTCAACTTGAAAATAAAGCCATGCAAAAGCTTAAAACCTCTTTAGAGGCTCAAGCACTTTAATAAAAAATTTAAGTCGCTTGCTTTAAAATTTATTATTATTTAGGAGAAAAAAATGAACATTCGCCCCCTTCACGATCGTGTGATTGTCCGTAGAACAGAAGAAGAAAAAACCACCGCTAGCGGTCTTATCATTCCTGATTCAGCCACTGAAAAACCTTTAGAAGGTAAAATTTTAGCGGTTGGTAACGGCAGAATTAATGACAATGGTGATGTGCTTTCCCTAGATGTTAAAGTGGGTGACCGAGTATTGTTTGGTCAATACGCTGGTACTGAAATTAAAGTCGACGGCGAAACATTGCTGGTCATGAGTGAAGACGATATTGTCGCAGTTGTTGAATAAAGGAGATTAATATGTCAGCAAAAGAAATTAAATTTGGCTCAGATGCCAGAAACTTAATGTTAGATGGCGTTAACATGCTTGCTAACGCAGTTAAAGTAACGCTAGGCCCTAAGGGTAGAAATGTTGTAATCGACCGGTCATTTGGTTCGCCACATATTACTAAAGATGGTGTAACGGTTGCACAAGAAATCGAACTGGAAAACAAGTTTGAAAACATGGGCGCACAAATGGTTAAAGAAGTTGCTTCTAAAACCAACGACATTGCGGGTGATGGTACAACAACTGCTACCGTATTAGCACAAGCACTCGTTGTTGGAGGCGTTAAAGCCGTTGCTGCTGGTATGAATCCTATGGACCTTAAACGCGGTATTGATAAAGCCACTGAAGCGGCTGTTAAGGCGCTACGTGAATTATCACAGCCTTGTGACGATACTAAAGCCATTGCGCAAGTGGGCACCATCTCAGCCAACTCCGATTCATCAGTTGGCGACATTATTGCGGAAGCCATGGAGCGTGTTGGTAAAGCTGGCGTTATTACGGTTGAAGAAGGCTCTGGTTTTGACAACGCCTTGGAAGTTGTCGAAGGCATGCAATTTGATCGTGGCTATTTATCACCTTATTTTGTCAACAATCAAGACACCATGAGTGCTGATTTAGAGATGCCGCACATCTTATTAAACGATTCAAAAATTTCAAACATTCGCGACCTGATTCCAACTTTGGAAATTGCTCAAAAATCTGGCAGACCGCTATTAATCATAGCCGAAGATATTGAAGGTGAAGCCCTAGCAACCCTAGTGGTTAACAGCATGCGTGGTATTGTTAAAGTAGCAGCGGTTAAATCACCAGGATTTGGCGATCGTCGCAAGGCTATTTTGCAAGACTTGGCCGTTCTGACAGGTGGTGTAGTTATCTCTGAAGAGGTTGGTTTATCACTTGAAACCATAACTGAAGATCAATTAGGCTCTGCCAAACGTGTTGAAGTTGGAAAAGACAACACAGTGGTGGTTGATGGTTCTGGCACCAAAAAGGACATTGATGGTCGCGTTGCACAAATTAATATACAGATAGAAAAAACAACCTCTGAATACGACAAAGAGAAGCTACTTGAACGTTTGGCTAAATTATCAGGCGGTGTTGCTATTATTCAAGTCGGTGCAGCCACTGAAGTTGAAATGAAAGAAAAGAAAGACCGTGTCGATGATGCGTTGCACGCAACGCGTGCTGCGGTTGAAGAAGGCGTGGTTCCGGGTGGTGGCGTTGCATTGGTTCGCGCAATCAAGATGATAGATGGTCTTTCAGGTGATAATCACGACCAAGATATTGGCATTCAAATACTTAAAAATGCCATGGAATCACCATTACGACAAATTGTTACCAATGGTGGTGGAGAGGCCTCAGTGATTCTAAATGAAGTTGCAAATGGCAAAGGCAACTATGGTTACAATGCAGGCAATGAGACCTATGGCGACATGCTAGAAATGGGTATTCTTGATCCGACAAAAGTAACGCGTGCCGCACTTCAGCATGCTGCAAGTATCTCTGGACTAATGATTACTACAGAGGCAATGGTTACAGATGCACCTAAAGATTCAACACCAGCTGCGCCAGATATGGGCGGTATGGGCGGTATGGGCGGTATGATGTAAGCCATACAAAACTCATTAAAAAGCCCCGTTTTACGGGGCTTTTTTTTGGTATGATACTTGCCAAAATTATCACTTTAAACATTATGAGTAACTATGATGCCTCATCTATTGAGGTTTTAACCGGGTTAGAGCCAGTACGTAAACGCCCAGGCATGTATACCGATACTGAGCGCCCAAATCATCTGGCCCAAGAAGTCATTGACAATAGTGTTGATGAGGCAGTTGCTGGGCACGCCTCTGTGATTAAAGTAGTACTTTATAAAGACGGCTCTTTATCTGTAGAAGACAATGGTCGCGGCATGCCTGTGGATATTCACCCTAAAGAAGGTACATCTGGTGTTGAAGTAATCCTCACCAAACTGCATGCTGGCGGTAAATTTTCTAATGACTCTTATCAATTTTCAGGCGGCTTACATGGCGTGGGTATTTCAGTGGTTAATGCATTATCCACTTCGGTAGAAATCTGGATTAAGCGTAACTCAAAAGAGCACTACATCACATTTTCTAACGGCTTTAAAAAAACTGACTTAGAAGAAATTGGCAGTGTTGGTAAGCGTAATACGGGTACCACCGTTAAATTCACACCCGATGCACAATTTTTTGACACGATTAAATTCTCAGTTACTAAATTACGCCACAATCTTAGGTCTAAGGCGGTTTTATGTCCAGGACTGGAAATCAATTTTTACAATGAAATTGACGACACGACTGATAAATGGCTGTATAAAGATGGTCTTAAAGACTATTTATCCATGGCATTGGATGGGCTCGATTGTCTGCCTACTTCCCCTTTTGTGGTTGATTTCGCCTCTGAAGAACAACAGCTCAATTGCTCATTGGCTTGGACTGAATACAACACCAATGTCGTCGCTGAAAGCTACGTCAACCTGATTCCCACTATTAATGGTGGCACACATGTTAACGGCTTGCGATCAGGATTAACGGATGCACTTAAAGAGTTTTGTGAATTTAGAAAATTAATTCCTAAAAACGTCAAGCTCACACCAGACGACGTTTGGCAAAAAATCGCCTATGTTTTATCCATCAAAATGCTAGACCCTCAGTTTTCTGGACAAACCAAAGAACGCCTCTCATCACGTGAGAGCGCAGGGTTTGTTGCCAATGTTATCAAAGATGCCTTCAGTCTTTGGTTAAATCAACACACTAGCGTTGCTGAAAAAATTGCTGAACTGGCCATTATGAATGCGCAAGCACGGCTTAAAACCGGCAAAAAAGTCATTCGTAAAAAAATAGTCAGCGGCCCTGCCCTACCTGGAAAACTTTCAGATTGCACCAGTACAGATTTATCTCAAACTGAGGTTTTTTTGGTGGAAGGAGATTCAGCAGGCGGCTCTGCTAAGCAAGCGCGTGACAAGGAATATCAAGCTATCTTACCATTACGTGGTAAGATTTTAAACACTTGGGAAGTGGACTCTGACCAAGTGCTTGCCAGCAATGAAATCCATGATATCAGTGTTGCCATTGGACTGGAACCCAATTGTGAAGACTTGTCCGCCTTGCGCTATGGCAAGATTTGTATTTTGGCTGATGCCGACTCTGATGGCGCACACATTGCCACACTTATTTGCACCTTATTTGTTAAACATTTTCCCAAACTTGTCAAAGAGGGTCATATTTATGTAGCCATGCCGCCTCTCTATAGAGTCGATGCAGGCAAACAAGTGCATTACGCATTAGACAACAATGAAAGAGATGCTATTATTAGAAAAATTGAAAGTGAAAATAAACGCGTTAAGATTCAAGTCCAACGCTTTAAAGGCTTGGGTGAAATGAACCCTTCTCAATTGCGAGAAACCACCATGTTGCCTGACACCAGACGCCTTATTCAGCTTACCTTGGACAACCCGCTACAAGTCTTTCAAACCATGGATATGTTACTCAGTAAAAAGCGCGCGCCCGATCGTAAAAAATGGCTAGAAGAAAAAGGAAATTTGGCCAATGCCTAAGGCCATTGTCCTTTTATCTGGTGGCTTAGATTCCACCACCACACTTGCCATTGCAAAATCTCAAGGGTTTGAATGCTATGCACTGAGCTTTGATTACGGACAAAAACAAAAATCTGAATTAGATTCAGCCACCAAAATTGCCAAGATTTTTGCTGCTGTTGAGCACAAAATTATGCACATATCTTTGTCAGATTTTGGTGGATCGGCACTCACTGATGCTAATATCAAAGTGCCTGATTTTAAAGAAAGTGACGAAATCCCTATTACTTATGTGCCAGCACGTAACACCATATTTTTATCTTTTGCCATGGCCTGGGCAGAAGTATTAGATTGTCAATCAATCTTTATTGGTGTCAATGCACTGGACTATTCTGGTTACCCTGATTGTCGACAAGAATATATTAATGCCTTTGAAGCAATGGCAAATTTAGCCACTAAACAAGGGGTAGAAGGAAAAAAACTCTCCATCCTCACCCCGTTAATTAATCTTAATAAGGCCGATATTATTAAAAAAGGTCTGTCTTTAAAGGTGGATTATTCGCTAACAACTACCTGCTACCAAGCCAACGATAAAGGCGAGGCTTGCGGGGTTTGCGATGCTTGCGAATACCGAAGAATTGGTTTTAAATCTGCTGGAATATCGGATCCTACCAAATATCAATAAATATTTTAATTTAGTCTTGCACGCGTGTTAATTGGCGATAAAATATAGTTTTAAAATCTATTAAGGAAATAACAAATGAGTATTGAGGACAGAGTAAAGAAAGTTGTAGCTGAGCAATTAGATGTAAGTGGTGACATTGACAATAACGCTTCTTTTATTGACGATTTAGGTGCAGACTCTCTAGACACCGTTGAACTGGTCATGTCTCTTGAAGAAGAATTTGACTGTGAAATTCCTGATGATCAAGCAGAAACTATTACAACAGTTCAGTTAGCGATCGACTACATCAATAACAATTTGTAATTTTTCGTTTATTAACTTAAATAATAAGGCGCTTTCTTCTTTGAATTAGGCGCCTTTTTATTGATACAGAGAAACATTATGAGTAAAAGAAGAGTTGTTATCACCGGCATGGGCATTGTTTCACCAGTTGGCAATAGTGTTCAAGAATCTTGGGCAAACATCCTTGCGGGTAAATCAGGCATTAATTCACTCACCAACCTTGAAACTGAAGGTCAATCTGTTACCTTTGGTGGCTCGGTTAAAAACTTTGAAATAACCGATTACCTCAAACCTAAAGATGCCAAAAAAATGGATACTTTTATTCATTATGGTATGGCGGCAGGTATTCAGGCGATTGAAGACTCTGGTATTGAAATTACTGAGAAAAATGCTGAACGCATTGGTGTGGCGATTGGTGCTGGCATTGGTGGCTTAGGCACGATTGAACGCACAGCAGACCTGTTTAGAGAAAGAGGCGCTAAGCGTATCTCACCTTTCTTTGTACCCTCTTCTATCATTAATATGATCTCAGGCAACCTGTCTATCAAATATGGACTCAAAGGTCCTAATTTTGCTATTGTAACGGCTTGTACGACAGGCACACACAATATTGGCGATGCCTCACGTCTAATCGAATATGGCGATGCTGATATCATGGTGGCGGGTGGTGCAGAGATGTCTACCACCAATTGTGGTCTGGGCGGCTTTGCAGCAGCTCGCGCCCTATCTACTCGTAATGACGATCCATCAACCGCCTCACGCCCTTGGGACAAAGACCGAGACGGCTTTGTTTTGGGCGATGGCGCGGGTGTCGTGGTGCTAGAAGAGTATGAGCACGCCAAAGCACGTGGTGCAAAAATTTATGCTGAAGTCCTAGGTTATGGCATGAGTGGTGATGCTTTTCACATGACACTCCCTTCCAAAGGTGGTGAAGGTGCTGCGCGTTGCATGAAAAACGCCATGCGTAATGCTGGCGTTAATGCCGATCAAATTGACTATATTAATGCCCATGGTACCTCAACACCTGCTGGCGATCAGGCAGAAACTGATGCAGCCAAACTGGCCTTAGGCGACCATGCTTATAACATTGTGATGAGCTCTACCAAATCAATGACAGGCCACTTATTGGGTGCTGCCGGTGGTATTGAGGCGATCTTTACAGCCTTAGCCCTTAAAGATCAAATAGCACCACCAACCATCAACATCTTCAATCAAGATGAAAATTGTGATTTAGATTATTGCGCTAATGAAGCGCGAGAAATGAAAATGAATTATGCCATTTCTAACTCATTTGGCTTTGGCGGTACCAACGGTACGATTTTACTGTCCAAGATATAAAGCTATTTTTCGATGATTAAATCCACGGCTTTAATCTTGTCAGCGTCATTAACCAATTCACTGCCTAAATCGTAAATTTTTATTGCGCCATTTTGTACACTGCTCATTGCCGCTTCTTTATTCACCACTAAAGACCAGCTTGCTTCAGTTGACTCAAATTGAATAGCACCACCAATTAAAGCCAAAGCAAACACCACACCTAATAAAAATTTAATCATTGTCTTTTTTCCTAGAAATAATAATAAAAAGCATTGTACCTAATTCAAAATACCATTGGCTTGTAACAAAGCGTCAATCTGCGGTTTTTTACCTCTAAACGCTTCATAGCTTACCATAAAGTCCTGACTGCCACCAGTTTGCAGGATATTTTGCAAAAAATCTAATGAAGCTTGAGAGCCAATACCACCCTGCGCCTGTACATGATAATAAGCATCTGCCGCTAATACTTCGGCCCATTTGTAACTAAAATAGCCTGCTGCATAACCGCCAGAAAACACATGTCCAAAAGTATTTAAAAAGCGGTTTTCGTTAATGCCTGGCATTAAAGCCGTATCTTTACGAACCTCGGCCAATATTTGGTAAGTGTCAACCAAACCTAAGTGAGTTTTTAAATCCCAGATTGAAAACTCACACTGACGCAACATGCCCATGGCAGATTGGAAATTTTTGGCAGCAATCAACTTTTCATATAACTCGTCAGGCAGACTTTTCTTAGTTTCAAAATGCTCAGACATTTTCATGACCACCTCGCGCTCATAGCAGAAAAATTCCATGTATTGACTTGGAAGCTCAACACCATCCCAAGGTACACCAGCAATACCTGCCGCGCAAGCATATTCAACTTTGGTCAATACGTGATGCAATGCATGGCCAAATTCATGAAAAATTGTCACAATTTCATCAAATTCAAACAGCGCCGGCCGGCCTTCGCTCGGTGAATTTAAATTACACACCACAAAGGCAACGGGTTTATTATCACCCATCAAGGGTTGGTAATCCGCCATCCAGGCGCCACCACGCTTATCTTTTCTGGCGTATAAATCAAGATAAATCTTGCCAATTAAATGCTCATTATGAGTAATTTGCAAGACTCTAACATCCGAATGATATGCCGGCTCATCTATTTGCTCAAGCTTGACTTGATAAAGATTTTCAATGGTTGAAAACAACCCTTCCAACACTTTATGCTCTGGAAAATAAGGCGTTAAATCTGATTTTTTAAAACCAAATTTATGCTCTTTGAGCTGCTCACTATAAAATCCCAAATCCCACGGCTTAAGATCAATACCTGAAAATTCACTCAATTCATCTAATTCAGCCTGCGCTTGGGGTTTTGACTTATCCACCAAATTTATTAAAAATTCTAATATCTGATCAACACTTTCAACCATCTTTGATTCAATAGACAACTGGGCGTAATCATCAAAACCGAGAATATTTGCCATTTCATGCTTGAGCGCAAGAATCTCATCCATAATGGCTTTATTGTCATATTCTATTGAAGTTATGCCCAGTTCGGACGCGCGTGATACATAGGCTCGATAAATGGTTTCTCTGAGCGCTTGATTATCAAGATACGTCATCGCATCCATATAAACCGGAATCTGTAGGCTTAACTCATAGCCCTTATCGGTTTTAATCTTGGCCAATTCATTCTCGCCATAACCCTTTAACTCATCAAGCTCAACAATTTTCGTCCATTCATTGGTCGCCTTTAATGAATTTTTAGAAAACTGATTGCTCAGCAAGCTTAGGCGCTCTTTAATGGTTTTGAAGCGTTTAGAATCTTCACCTTCAAGCCCTACGCCAGATAGCTCAAAGCCATCAATGGCTTCTTGCAATATATACTGTTGCTGCTTGTTTAGCGGGGTATTTTTAAGGTTTTTATACGTCGTATAAAGCGCCTTGTTACTTGAAATATCTGAATAAAAATTAGTAATAATAGGCAAGGTTTGCTCATATTGCGCATTAAATTCATCACTAAACATGACTGCATTTAAGTGTGAATTAACGCTGGTTAATCGGCCCAACTCACACTCAAACTTATCAATTGGCTCAATCACATTCTGCCAGTCTTTGCCTTTTTCGGCTAAAGCAATAACTTCAAGGCCTTTTTTTGTTAGCTTATCAACGGTTTTAACCAATTTTTTTGGTTTGAAATTTGGTGTAAGATTCATAATGATGCAAAGGTCTCAATACTAAGATTGGTTAAGGTTTATATTTCTTTCTACAAGGTAAATTAATACAATAGAAGGTAAAAAAAATGGTGGAGAGAGAGGGATTCGAACCCTCGGTACGTTACCGTACACCCGCTTTCCAAGCGAGCAAATTAAACCACTCTGACATCTCTCCAAAAAAAACTATTTCCAAACGAACAACACAACTATTTTGACGCCTGGGTACAGAATTGACACTATTTTACGTCAATATTACTTTAAAGCCATTCATTTAAAGATTTTGCTAAATTTTATAAGTGTTAGCACTTATTGATTATAAAGCACTTAAAAACAAGTGGTTTCCGGCTTAAAAAGGCATTTATATGCCTGTTTTTCACCTATTTACAGAAAAAACAACACTATTTAAGAAATTTCCTAAATTTTTTAGCTGATTTTCATGCCCGCTTTAGCGCCAGAATCGGGTGATAAAATATGTAATGACTTACCATCACCTGCGGCTAGTACCATGCCTTCGGAAAGACCAAATTTCATTTTTCTTGGGGATAAATTAGCCACCATGACAGTTAAACGACCTTCCAAATCCTCAGGTTCATAATGTGCTTTAATACCGGCAAATACATTGCGGGTTTTTTCTTCGCCAATGTCTAGGGTAAGTTGCAACAATTTGTCTGCGCCTTCAACGTGCTGGGCTTTAACAATTTTGGCAATGCGTAAGTCTATTTTTGTAAAATCATCAATTTGAATCATATCATCCTCGGTTTCTTCTTGGATTGTTTCTGCAAGTGTTTGCTTAGACGCCTCAATAACGGCATTAATTTGCTCATCTTCAATGCGTGACATTAAAGGTTTAAATTTATTAATTTGATGTTTGGTCAATGGGTGCTTAATATCATTCCAATGTAGCTCGTCGATATTTAAAAAAGCTTCAGCTTGCTTGGCCATTTCTGGCAATACCGGCTTAAGGTAAGTCATTAGCACTCTGAATAGATTGATCGCCAATGAAGTGACATCATGTACTTGTGCTTGCTTCCCCTCTTCCTTAACCAATTGCCATGGCTTGTGCTCATCGATGTATTGATTGGCTTTGTCAGCGAGTTTCATGATCTCACGCATCGCCTGGCTGTAATTACGCGCTTCGTAGAGCTCAGCAATGACATCACCTTTGGCAACAAACTCGTTGTATAAGTCGCCCTCAATGGCATAAGCAGACAAGGTTTTGTTAAATTTCTTGACGATAAATCCGGCACTACGTGAAGCGATATTAACCACTTTTCCGACCAAATCAGAATTTACACGCTGTTTAAAATCTTGCAGGTTAAGATCGATATCATCAATTTTACTGGAGAGTTTGTAGGCGTAATAATAACGCAAACATTCAGGATTTAAACTTTCTAAATAGGTTCTGGCCTGAATAAATGTACCACGAGATTTACTCATTTTTTGGCCGTTAACGGTTAAAAATCCGTGCGCATAAATGGCGGTTGGTGTTCGGTAATTTGAACCCATCAGCATTGCTGGCCAAAATA
>DQNX01000036.1 GCA_015658965.1 Gammaproteobacteria bacterium | reverse complement strand
GCCGTGTGTTTTAACCGTTTGAGGTAAAGTAAAACTTCTAACAAAAGAGCCGTATGAACGCTCTACACGGTGTCTCTTAGTGTCTTCAATTTCAATTTTTTTCTCACCTTTAATGGTTAGCACGTTACTTTCGATGGTGACATGTACGTCATCCTTGTGCACACCAGGTAATTCAGCCCTAACCATGTAAGACTTATCGCCTTCTTCTATATCAACTGCCGGTATCCAGTCACCCTTCTCAAACTCATCAAAAGAGTGGTCAAAATTATCAAACATTTCATCCATTTCAGCAAATGGATGCATTAATGTTAAACTCATAACAACCTCCTTTTATTTATTTACACAACTACTTCACTTCTATAGTACGCCTCTTTTTTATCTACATGATGATGATTTGAGTATAATTCAAACATATTAGTATTGAGTAAGGGGTTCTGATGACGACATTAGTAGGTGTAATTATGGGGTCAAAATCTGATTGGCCAACCATGAAACATGCAGTAGAAATGCTTGAAGCGTTTGGCGTGCCACACGAAGTTAAAGTCGTTTCTGCACATCGTACGCCTGATTTAATGTTTGAATATGCCGCTACTGCAAGTGAACGTGGTCTCAAAGTTATTATTGCAGGTGCCGGTGGTGCGGCACATCTGCCCGGCATGGTGGCTGCTAAAACCATTGTACCGGTACTTGGTGTGCCGGTACAATCACGCGCACTCAGTGGGCAAGATTCTTTGCTGTCAATCGCCCAAATGCCCGGCGGTATTCCAGTTGGTACACTCGCCATTGGTGAGGCGGGCGCTAAAAATGCCGGCATCTTAGCGGCGCAAATTGTTGCCAATGAAGACGACACTGTAAGAGAAAAGGTGGTGGCTTTTAGAGCCAAACAAACCCAAGACGTTTTGGATAATCCCAATCCTGCAAGCTAAGGACACCTCCAAATGAAAATAGGCATACTTGGCGCCGGGCAATTGGGCAGAATGATGGCGATTTCAGGCTATCCTTTAAACCATCAATTTGGATTTTCAGGTAATGGCAATAACGAACCCGCTTCCCTCTTGGGTCATATGTTTGCACTTGAAGACACTGCTGATCATATTGAGTCCTTGGTCGCTTTTGCTGATGTAATCACCTATGAAAGCGAAAATACCGATGTAGCAGCGGTTAAAGAAATCAGCAAAAATGTGGCGGTTTATCCTGGAGTGAAATCGTTATTCACCACACAACATCGGGGTCGTGAAAAGGCGTTATTTGACCAACTTAACATTCCTTGTGCGCCTTATCAAAGGGTGAATTCTGAGCAAGATCTAATTGAGGCTGTCAATGTCCTTGGTTTGCCTGCTATCTTAAAAATAGCAACCGAAGGCTATGATGGTAAAGGTCAGTTTTTAATACACAATGAGAACCAGATTGGCGAAGCATGGGCCAGCATGAATGACGCTGAGTCTATTCTTGAGGGTTTTGTGAGTTTTAAACGTGAACTTTCACTGATTGCCGTGCGTGGCATTGACAACGACCATAAATACTATCCTCTGGTTGAAAATATACACCATAATGGTATTTTAAGATTGACCATTGCCCCTGCTCAAAATATTGATTCGGCAGTACAGGCAACGGCTGAACGTTACATGAAAACCTTGCTTGATGAAATGGATCATGTGGGGGTTTTAACCATTGAGCTGTTCGAAACGGATAATGGGCTGGCGGTCAATGAAATGGCGCCCCGTGTTCATAACTCGGGACATTGGAGTATTGAAGGCGCCAACACCTCACAGTTCGAAAACCATATTCGTGCCATTAGCGGTATGCCACTTGGCGACACCACGCCGACTCACGCGTTTAATGCAATGATTAATATTATTGGCAAAACTGGCCCAATTGATATTGCACTCAAGTTACCTAATGCACACCTACATTTGTACGACAAATCGGAACGTGCCGATCGAAAACTGGGGCATATTAATATTACCGCAAACTCTCAAGCTGAATTAGAGGCAAGTATTGATAAGCTAAAAGATTTCTTGCCTAAATAAATACTGGCACAATAGATGCCAACAAAAGCACAGCCATTGTTTGATTGAACAATTTGAAATGCACATCATTCTTAATAATCTTTTGCATTTGAGAACCTAAAAATAACCACGCCCCATTACCAGGGAAAATTGCAATGAAGAAACTTAATGCAATTACAAATGTAGTTAGTTGAAGATCAGAATCTGTTGCAAATATCCCAAGGCCACTAAATATCATTACCCAAGACTTAGGATTAACCCATTGAAATAAAACCACTTGAAAGAATGTAAATGGCTTCAAGCTAGCTGCCTTCAAGCCGGCCACGCTTAGTTGTGGTAAATAATTTAAAAGCCAGATACAGTAAATATCAAACGCCCAATACTTTGACAACGATATGGATTTCAGGATATTTTACAATTAAAACGTCCATACTCAAACCAACGGCAATCAGCATAATTGGAAAACCAAAAGCAATGCCAAAAAGATGAGGTAATG
>DQNX01000131.1 GCA_015658965.1 Gammaproteobacteria bacterium | reverse complement strand
ATGGGTCATGGTCATGACTCACAACATTGGGATGCGCCATTCTATGTTAAATATTGGTATAACAACCCTATCTCGGCTAATATGCATTCAGTTAACCAAGGTGAGCAGATTTTTCAGAAAAATTGTATCAGTTGTCATGGAAAAAGTGCTCGTGGTGATGGTCCTTTAGCTAAAACACTAATGCCTAAGCCGACTAATTTAAGAATGATGTCTGGTATGCATGCAGATGGTGATTTTGCTTGGAAGATCAGTAATGGCAGAGGAGCAATGCCAGCATGGAAGGAAACGCTCAAACAAGAGCAAATATGGCATGTAGTTAATTACATCCAATCGTTATCCAAAAGAATGAAGATGGCTAAAAATGAACCATCACATACTCATGATGATCAACATGGTCACTAATAAATAGAGTGTAATAGTTATAAAAAAGCCTGCATTAGCAGGCTTTTTTATAACTTACGATTTCATTTTGAACGGCATTATATTAATACCCATGCTGATTAAATAATATTTTTAGATAAATTTTAACTTGTACTTCGTTTAAACGAAGTGTATAGTTCAATTCAACACTTTTTTTAATTATCGAGAAAGCGCACAATGAAAAACACAGCAATAAAATTATGCATCGGTTTAACACTAGCCATCAGCACAGCTTCACAAGCCAATTGGGGCAATTCAGTCGGTATGATGCCATTTGGTGGTCAGGGCTTTTCTCAGCCAATGCAATCCTTTGGCGCCTCTACACCGTGGGCTGGGCAAGGCTACAACCAAGCAAGACAGCAACCTAGATACAATCCTTACAACAGAGGCAAAAATTACAACAATTACAACAGAGGCTTCCAACAAGCCCCACAAGCCTCACCATTTGGTGGCATGGGCGCCATGCCTTTTGGCTCTATGATGCAACCTCAAACCCAATATCGCCAACCTCAATCCTCATCATTCATGATGCCAGGCATGGATCAAGGCATCCGCTCTATGATGGAGCCAGGCAAGATCATGGCTGAAGAAGCCACACCGGGCATGCACATGCAGCCTACTTGGCGCTAAGTACAACTTCACCCATTCCACACGCAAACTTCATTTAGTTTGCCGCGCTGTTTTGGATAATAATAACTTTCAATCATCAGTCAGTTATTATGAAAATCCTTACAGCATCATTCGTCCTATTCTCCAGCATTTGGCTACCCGCCTTATCTGATCAATACTACCCAATCGAGGGCTGGCTATCTACGCCAATCAATCTTAGCTTTATCAGTATCTACCTATTAGCATTTTTAACCTTGTTAGCTTCGTTTAAAAACACAACAAAAGATTAGCAAAATACAACAAATAATGTACCAAAAACACACATTTTTTGAGTAATATTTAAACCATCAGTATGGAGCAATTATGAAGCTAGTATTAACCCTATTTTTATCATTATTTATCACTCAGGCAAAAGCCGTTCAAGATGCCGTTGTTTGTGAAGCAGCACTTTCCCCAGAAACCACGATCTTACTCAAAGGCTTGTCTTACGAGCAAGCACTAAAGCAAGCCAAGCAGGGCGATGCACAAGCACAATACGCACTTGGTATTATGTACGGTTTGGGCATTAAAGCCAATAAAAACAAACGTCGTTCTATTAAGTGGCTCACCAAAGCCACCATGAATGACGTACCAAAGGCTAGACAAAACCTATACGGTTCTTATTTGTGCGGTACAAGCCTATATTCATCTAAATTTGTATGGGTTTAAAAAACCATTCAACAGTCATTTGAATAATGTTACAATATTCAAATGACTGTAAAAAACCAAACTCATGGCGGCGCTAGAACGGGCGCAGGACGCAAGAAAAATTCGGGTAAATTTAAAGAAGATACTAAGGTGATGCGTGTACCGATTAGTCTGGTTGCAGAGGTGACATCGACTTTGGATGTGTACAAGTCTCAGATTAAGTCTGATATTGAGGTTATGTCGGTAGATTTTAATGCCCCCAGTTTGTCCATTCCTATTTTTTCTTCACGCGTACAGGCGGGTTTTCCCTCGCCTGCGGATGATCATTTGGAAGATCAGCTCGATTTAAACAAGCACTTAATTCGCCATCAAGAGGCCACTTTTTTTGTGCGCGCACAAGGTGAATCAATGCTTGGTGCAGGCATTCATCCTGGTGACATTTTGGTGGTTGACAAATCCTTGATTGCCAAAAGTGGCAAAATAGTGATTGCCGTGGTGGATGGTGATTTTACCGTTAAGCGTTTGCACAAACATAAGGGCAAAATTAGTCTGAAAGCTGAAAATTCCGAGTTTAAAGATATTGAGATTTTTGAAGGCAGTGAGCTTATTATTTGGGGCGTGGTGACATCGGTGATTCATCAATATGCCTGAACTCAGTTCACAAAAATTTGCACTGGTCGATTGCAACAATTTTTATGCCTCGTGCGAGCGTGTGTTCAACCCTAAATTGGCCCGTGAGCCGATTGTGGTTTTGAGTAATAATGACGGCTGCATTATTGCCCGTTCTAACGAGGCCAAATCACTTGGGATCAAGATGGGCACGCCGTATTACCAAGTTAAAGACTTAATGATTAGTAAGTCTGTCGTGGTTAGATCTTCTAATTATCCTTTGTATGGCGATATGTCATCGCGGGTGATGAAGGTTATTGGTCAATATTCTCCGGTGCAAGAGGTGTATTCAATCGATGAAAGTTTTTTAGATTTGTCTGGTTTTTCTGTCAATTTAAACACATACATGCAAGCGCTTAAAAATCAGGTCAAAGCCTGGACCGGTATTCCTGTTTGTGTGGGCATGGGAAAAACCAAAGT
>DQNX01000107.1 GCA_015658965.1 Gammaproteobacteria bacterium | reverse complement strand
GCTTTCTTCAACACGCTGTGCAAAATCTGCATTTTCTGATAAGAAACCATAGCCAGGGTGAATGGCATCTGCATGCGTAACTTCGGCTGCACTAATAAGCGCTGGAATATTTAAATAGCTATCAGTAGAAGAATGTGGACCAATGCACACGGCTTCATCGGCAAGACGCACGTGCTTAAGGTCCTTGTCTGCTGTTGAATAAACAGCCACTGTTTTGATGCCGAGTTCTTTACAGGCGCGTAAAACTCGTAGCGCAATTTCGCCGCGATTGCCAATCAGAATTTTTTGAATTTTGTTCATTACAATCATTTAATAACGACCAATGTTTGGCCAAATTCTATGGCATCTCCGTCGTTGCATAAAACCTCCATTACCGTGCCTGATTGATCTGCTTCAATTTGGTTCATAATCTTCATGGCTTCAACGATACAAATGGTGTCACCCTGATTAACGTGCTGACCAATTGAAACAAACGCATCGGATGTTGGTGATGCCGAACCATAGAATGTGCCCACCATTGGCGATGTAATCGGGTGGCCATCAATAACTTTTGGCGCATCTATGGCCGCTGGATTAGCGTCGACAGGTGCTGTAACAGCTATAGGCGCAACCATTGCGACGGGCGCAGCCATAGGTGCATCGCCATAACGAGAGATTCGAACCGACTCCTCGCCTTCATGAATTTCAATTTCCGCCATACCAGACCGCTCTAACAGCTCCATTAATTTTTTAACTTTACGAATGTCCATGTTCTACCCCTTTGATTTGATATGTTTGATTGCAGCACTCAGTGCAAATTCATAGCCTTGTGCGCCAAAGCCAGAAATTACCCCTTGTGCAATGTCTGAAAAATAAGATTTTTTTCGAAATTCCTCTCGTTTGTATACGTTTGAAAGGTGTATCTCTGTGAATGGAATATCGACAGCCAGCATCGCATCGCGCAGTGCTATCGAAGTATGGGTGAAGGCTGCAGGATTGATAACAATGTACTTAACGCCGTCTTTATGTGCCTGATGAATCCGCTCAATGAGCCCGACTTCTGCATTGTCTTGGTGGTGACCAAGTGTTAATTCGGCTTGCGTTGCTATTTCAATGGCATGATTCACAATATCGTCCAGCGTTTGTGCGCCGTAATGGTCGGGCTCACGCGTCCCTAGCATATTAAGGTTTGGACCATTGAGTAACAAAATATCCATAATGACAATCAAAGCATTAAATAAAATTGATTTTACCACCAACATCACAGATGTTAGAAAGCTTTATCGGCATTTTAACTACAAAACCTCCGAAGATTTTTAGGTTTCATTGAGCCTTGTTGAGGTGCTCCAGATAGCCTTGCGCATTAATTTCTCCAACAATGCGTTGTGCGCGTTTTTCAACACCGTTGTTAAAGAACAAAATTGCCGGCGGTCCAATAATATTAAAACGCGCCATTAAGGCCTTGTCTTCAGCATCATTTGCGGTGACATCGGCTTGTAGGGCAATCGAATTTTTCATGGCATCAACCACTTCGGCATTTGAGAAAACAAAGCGCTCTAATTCCTTACAAGAAATACACCAGTCTGCGTAGAAGTCTAGCATCACAATTTGTTTGTTTTGCTTGGCTTTAGCCAATATTTTATCTAAGTCAGCACTAGACTTAACACGCTCAAACTTAACATGTACCTGTTCAGCTTGTTGGCTAGACGCACCATAACCAGAGAGTGGTGCCAACATATCACCACCACCACGCGCCACCAAGCCCCAAAGTAAAATACCATAAGCCAACATCAGTAAGCCAATGCCTTTGAAAATACGTTGCCACGGCGTTGGTGTGTCGGTTAATGCGTTTAATGCGCCCATCGCAATTGGTGAGAAGCTAAACAAGATAGCCCATAAGGTAAGCGACACCAGTGGGGAGGTGATGCGGTCAAGCAACCAAATAGCAACGGCCAGCATAAGGATACCAAATACATACTTGACGTTGTCCATCCAACCACCCGCTTTAGGCAGTTTACTCACGCCTGCACCGATGACTAATAATGGCGCACCCATGCCCAGACTCATCACAAATAGCGACAAGCCGCCGAGCATTGCATCGCCAGTTTGGCCGATATAAATCAACGCTCCGGCCAGCGGTGGTGCGACACAAGGACCAACGATTAGGGCAGACAAGAAGCCCATAATGGCAACGCCAATCAAATGCCCGCCTTCTTGATTGTGGCTGATTTTGGCAATTTTTCCTTGTAGGCTAGCAGGTAGCTGGATATCATAATAACCAAACATTGAAAATGCCAAGGCCACAAAGATCAAGCTAAAGACCACCAATACCCAAGGTGTTTGGAATAGTACTTGTAAGTTTTCACCAAAATAGCCCGCTAAAATACCAGCGATTGAGTAAGTGACACTCATCGCCAATACAAATACAATCGACATAACCAGCGCTTTTCGAGTGGAGACTTTGCCTTTTTGGCCGACAATAATGCCGGATAAAATTGGAATCATTGGAAACACGCAAGGCGTTAATGACAGCAATAAACCAAAACCAAAGAAGCTGAGCAGCACCCAAAAAATATTGTCTTGTTGTAACAAGGCGGCAATTTTGTCTGTTTCATTCAGTTCAATTTGTGGCGTGGTTGTGGTTGTTGCCAAATCAGAAAAAGAGGCTGTCTCTATTGTGCCTCCCACCGCCGGGCTATTTGAGCCTTGTACTGGCAAGACTAAATTAACGTTTTTTGCCTGTGGCGGGTAACAAATGCCACCGGTCCAACAGCCTTGATATTTTGCCGTAAAGCTAATATTTTGACTGGTGATATTAATCAGTGGCACCTCAAGCGCTAATCGACCTTTGTGAATTTGCACCTTGCCAAATAAAGGGTCGTCCTTGATTTTCCCCTTAGGAAAATCAATTTTTCCAAAATCAGCACCCTTAACATCGATAAAAAACTTATCGTGATATAAATAATATTCAGGGTGGATTTGCCAAGCGACTAACAAGGTGTTGGCATCGAGCGCTTCCACAGAAAACGCAAAAGCCTTATCAGCAGGCAAAGGTTCGTCAGAAACAGAAATAAGTGCCACTTTGTCAACAATTGATTGCTTGGCTTTAGACAAGACGTTGAGCGCACTATCGACCAAAGAAGGCGGCTGCATTGCGCTAATATCTAGCACAACAGATTTGGTAATGGGCGGGTAACACACGCCTAAATCGGCACAACCTTGAAAAGTAACGGTTAGCAGTATTGATTTCGCATCGCCCTCAAGCACTGGAACCGTTACAACAACGTTGTTGCGATAAACACCCATTTTTCCGAAAAATTCGTCATTTTTAACTTTAGCTTTTGGAAATTTTGCTGTGCCCAGTTGCTTGGAAAAGTTTGAGGAAATTTTGATTTTTTCTTTATAAAGGTAATAACCCTGTGCCACATCCCAGTTCAGCAGTATTTCATCATTAACAACTTTAGCCTTGAAACCAAAGGCTTCATCTGCGGGCAATAAACCACTTTCTGCGTGTGTTAATACAGAGAATAACAGTAAAAATAATGACAACAATAATCGCTTCATACAGTCCCTTAAATAACGCATGGTTTTATTACACACACGTAACGCTTAATTATAAGGCAAACAGGTTTTTAATACAAATCTTTGTTATTCTTCGTCGCGCTTCGATGCAAAGTCCCATAATAAAAAAAGCCCCAAATGTTTTCACATTCAGGGCTTTAGTTTTTGACAAACAGCCTGGTTTAACAGACTAGAAAGTATCAGCCTATTCTTGCTTGAATCGCATCAATGACGGCCTGAGATGAAGTTGAATCGACAGAAAGCAATAAACCTTCTGCTTGGTAGAATCCTACTAATGGTGCAGTTTGGTCGTTGTACACGTTTAAACGATTGCTGATGGCTTCTTCAGTTTCGTCTTCACGTTGCACGGCCGCACCACCACATTTGTCACACACGTCTTCAACTTTAGTCGGGTTAGACTTGGTGTTGTAAATTGCACCACAAGCTTCACAAGTACGACGCGTGGTTAAACGATCAAGAATCACATCGCGAGGTACGTCAATTTCAACTGCTGCATCGAGTTTTTCGCCCATTTTTTCAAGTAAGGTTTTTAAAGCTTCCGCTTGTGGAATGGTGCGCGGGAAGCCGTCTAGTAAATAGCCAGATTTACAATCGTCTTCTTTTAGGCGCTCTTCCATAATGCCCATAATTAAATCATCAGACACTAAATCACCAGCTTTCATGGCTGCTTGTGCTTGCTTGCCGAGCTCGGTGCCAGCGGCAACTGCGCCGCGTAGAATATCGCCTGTAGAGATTTGAACTGAACCATCAATTTTGGTTAGTAATTTTGCAACCGTACCTTTACCTGCACCGGGTGCGCCTAAAAGAATTAATTTCATCGTGTTTCCTTGGAAAATAGTTAATAAAAAAATCTGACTCTATTGTTTTGTTGTTTAAGGACAAAATTGAGCGAAAATTATACCATGAGGCCTTTTGCATAAAGATGGGATATTTACAACCCTAGGATGATGAGAGTCCTGTTAATCATTCCTATTCTATGCAGAATCCTCATTATTTAGGTGCATTGTTAAAAATCCTAAATTCTTATATTTTTGGCTTCTAGTTGTAAAAATAAGGTTTAAAAAGTCGTTTTTAAAAGTTATTTATCAATAAAAAGGCAATTTTTTGTTTATTTTTAACCCCATTTTAAAAACTTGATATATACATATAAGTAGTTATAAACAAAAATAGATATAATTATTGAAGAAGGTTCCCACTAAAATTGATATTTTTTTAGCCACAAGCAAGCGTTTAGAAGAGAAAATTGAAGTTTATTCTGTTAATGTTTTTTTGATGGCACTAATCATCCCTATTGGTGCAAAGGTCTCGTATAATGAGTCTCATTGATTTAATTTTTGTAATATTTTTTAGTGAAATCTAGAGTGAGTATTCTTGATGTAAGCTGAAATTAAAATTTGGAATTTCTTATGCCGGCACGTGTTTTTTCAATAGCCAATCAGAAGGGCGGTACAGGTAAAACTACCCTAAGTATGAACTTTGCAGCAGGATTATCCAAGCGCGGCAAAGTGCTAGTGATTGATGCAGACCCGCAAGGCTCTGCAGGGCAGTGGAGTAGTCTCGCGCCTGATCACAGATTGTTTCCAGTTTCGGTTATTTCGATAGGCGGAAATTTAGCCCGCGAAGCCGAGCGTTTTATTAAAGATTATGACTTCTTAGTCATTGATTGCCCACCCACATTAGAAACTGAGATTATGAAGCTGGCTATGAAGATATCGGATGTTATTTTAATTCCCGTGTTGCCATCTCCGATTGATCTATGGGCAAGTATGCGACTGGTTGATATCATTGAACAAGCTAAAATAACCAACTCGAAGCTTAAGCCTTATATTGTTGTTAATCAACTTGAGCCAAGGAGTGCGCTTTCTCGTGCAATGAAGCAGGCTTTGGCAGAATTCAACATTCCCGCTCTAAAAGACGGAATACGCCGGCGCGCCATATATCGCAACTCTGCTTTAGAAGGTGCAAGTGTCTATTGTATGGGAAAACGTGGCGAAGCTGCTGTAAAAGAAATTGATGAAATTATAAAGGAGATACTATGACGGGTTCTAACACAGGTTCAAAACTGGCGCAAAGTTTACGTCGCGCTAAAGATCAGCAGGCCCCTGAGGATATAACGCCAGAAGCCAATAAAAAAACCACCACTACTCAGGTTATTAAAACCTCAAAGATTGCAAAACCTCAAGCAGTAACGCCTGCAGTTAAAGTATCTGCACCTAAGGTGTCCGCATTTTCCCCATCCAGACTGCGCGTTTGGCCAGACTAAGGTCTACCTGAGAGCGCAGAACCTGCTGTAAACACCCTATTAAGAATAAAAGCGATGGCATCTATCACCACCCCAAAGGTTGTTAGTAAACAAATTGCTAGGGTTTCTATGCTTAGACGACTTCTTTATAAGTTTAAATAAACTTATAACAGCGATAAAAAACCAACAAACAAAAAATTTTCCCCATCCACCAAGACTGCTTTTTTAATAAATCCAGCCGTATAGTTTTTCTAAAAAAAGCAATAAAGCGCATAGGG
>DQNX01000144.1 GCA_015658965.1 Gammaproteobacteria bacterium | reverse complement strand
GTGATATAATTAAGGGGCTTGATGTTTAAGACACATCCGCTAAAGAATTTTTTTAAATGTTTTTGTACTAAATAAAATACCACAAAAACTACGATAAATATTTTGGGCTTTTTTTTGCCACATATAGAGTAAATACAATTGTTTATTATCACTTATTGATAATAAACAAAAAAGGGAAAAACCCTTTAAGAAATAGGTTTTTGAATCACATATGAATCAAATAAATCACAATTTAATGTCAATTCAGCACAGACGTGTTGAGCCTCTATGCGTGGGAAAAAGTCGACTAACAGGACTAAACCATGAATCATATTTTAATCAATGCAACTCACAAAGAAGAGATCCGAGTTGGTATTGTCAAGAACAAAAAACTTACTGATCTCAATATAGAAACCAGCCTTAATCAAAAAAATAAAGGCAACATTTACAAAGGTAAAATCTCTCGAGTAGAGCAATCTTTAGAAGCTGCTTTTATTGACTACGGCAAAGAAAGACAAGGCTTCCTACCCTTCAAAGAAGTTGCAGAAAGTCTCTATAACGGCGCAAAAGCAAAAGGCGATAAACTCACTATTTCTGACGTTTTAAAAGAAGGACAAGAAATTATTGTCCAAGTTGAAAAAGAAGAGCGTGGCAACAAAGGTGCGGCACTAAGCACCTACATTAACCTAGCTGGCGCCTACATGATTCTAACGCCAAACAATCCAAAAAGTCACGGTATTTCAAGACAAATAACCTCGACTGACAGACAATCCTTAAAAGAAGTTATTCAACAAATTACCATGCCAGATAACGCTGGTTTAATTATTCGTACAGCAGGATCTGGCAAGAGTTTAGAAGAGCTACAATGGGAGGTTGACTACCTATCAGAACTTTGGAGTTCAATCAATAACGCTGCAGAAAAACGCTCAGTACCTTTCTTAATTTACCAAGAAAGTGACATTATTATTCGCACCCTAAGAGACTATCTACGTGAAGACACAGATAGCGTTATCATTGATGATTTAGAAACGTTTCAAAATGCCAAAGAGTTTGTTAGCTTTGTTCTGCCTCACTACCTAGATCGTATTAAATTGTTTGATGTTTCTGAGCATTCTTTGTTTAACCATATGGGTGTTGAAAATCAAGTCAAGAGCGTGTTTAACCGTGAAGTATCACTGCGCACAGGTGCAACCATTGTCTTTGATCCGACCGAGGCACTAACAGCGATTGATATTAACTCTGCCCGTGCAACCAAAGGTTCTGATATTGAAGAAACCGCTTATAACACCAATTTAGAAGCTGCTAAAGAAATTGCCATGCAATTACAACTGCGTGATATTGGTGGATTGGTGGTGATTGATTTTATCGATATGTCTTCTGAAGAACATCGTAGGTCCATTGAAAAGGAGATGGAAAAATCCACCAATTCAGATCGTGCACGCATCCAAATTGGTAAAATTTCACAGTTCGGTTTACTCGAAATGTCAAGACAGCGTTTAATGAGCTCTGTTTCTGAATCAGTAGAAAAGCCTTGCCCTCAGTGTCACGGCAGTGGAATGACACCAACAGTACCAAGCCTAGCATTAACCATACTCAGACAACTAGAAGACGGCTGTAATGCCTCTAACCTAACACAGCGCTTAACCATTCAATCCAGTGTTGATGTTATCACTTATTTGCTGAATGAAAAACGCCCAGATATCGGCCGATTAGAGCAAAAACATGGTATTAAAATCACATTATTACCTAATCCTTACATGCAATTTCCTAACTTTAATATTAACAAACAAAAAGGCGATAAAAAATCACAACATAAAAGCTATCAAGGTATTTCTAAACCGCAACAAAGTCTGGCTGAAAATGGCCTAGCCATAGCCAATACAGCTGAAGCACCTGTAGTTAACATGAACAGACCAACGACGCGTATGCCTGAGAAAAAACAACTTTCGCTGATTGAAAAGATTAAAAAAGCGTTATTTGGCACTAAGAAAAAGAAGCCTAACAGCAAGCACCCCAATCAAAATAATCGAAATCGAAACCGCAATCGAAACCGTAATAAGAACCGTAATAAGAGCCAAAATAAGGCGCAAAATAACAATCAAAACAAGCCACAAGGTAATGCTCAAAAGCCTAAAAACAAGCCACAGGCAAAACCACAGAAAAATATACCACAAGCCAAGCCACAGAAAAACCCTAAGGCCAAACCTAAAGTGGATGCAAAGCCTAAGGCAGACTTGAAGCCTAAGGTAGACTCGAAGCCTAAGGTAGGTTCGAAGCCTAAGGTAGACTCGAAGCCTAAGGTAGGTTCGAAGCCTAAACCAGACTCAAAACCTAAGGTAGATTCAAAACCTAAAACTGAGAACGTTGATTAATAATGGATCTCTACGGTGTTTTTGGTAATCCGATAGAGCACAGCCTATCACCCATTATTCACACCCAGTTTGCCCAGCAAACTGGGTGTGCCATTAAGTACGATAAATTTCTAGCACCCATTGACGACTTTTCAAATAGTACAAAGGCTTTTATCAATCAAGGTGGTAAAGGCTTTAACATTACAGTGCCCTTTAAAATAGAAGCCTTTAACTTGGCAACCGAGCTCACGCTTAATGCTCAAACCGCAGGTGCAGTAAACACCATTAAGGTCAAGGGCAATCAACTTATTGGTGAAAATACCGATGGTATTGGTCTGGTGAATGATTTAACCAAAAACTTAGGCATTAACCTAAATAACAAAACCATACTGATTCTTGGCGCAGGTGGTGCCACACGTGGCATTTTATTGCCGCTATTAAATCAGCAGCCTAAACGCCTAATGATTGCCAATCGTACCGCCTCAAAAGCTAAGCAATTAGCGCTTGATTTTTGCAGTCATGGCAAGACTTGTGGCTTTGGACTGGATAAAGTAAAAAACGATCCCGTGGATATTGTTATCAACGCAACCAGCGCCTCACTGAATGGAAAAATGCCGACAATTGCTAATGGTGTTGCTAATGGTGCTATTTGTTATGATTTAATGTATGGCACACAAACACCCTTTATGGACTGGGCTCAAACCAATCACGCACACAAAGTGGTTGATGGGCTGGGTATGTTGGTTGAACAAGCGGCGGCAGCTTTTGAATTTTGGACTGGCAAACAGCCCAACACGCAAATAGTGATTAAAAACCTAAGGCGCTAAACGCTCTACCCCCCAAGTATCGCCCTCTTTTTTGTAAACAAAACGATCGTGTAAGCGATTTTCTCTACCCTGCCAAAATTCAATTGTGCGTGGTACAACACGATAACCACCCCAAAAATCCGGTAACGGCACTTCGCCTTTATTAAATTTAGTCTTCATCGATTCAAACTGAGACAGCAATACTTGTCTGGATGATAATTGTGAAGATTGATCCGATGCCCAAGCACCAAGCTGTGAATCTTTTGGACGTGAAGCAAAATATTTAATCGAATCGAGTGTTGATATTTTTTCAACAACACCTGAAATCTTTACTTGTCTTTCAAGATCTAACCAAGGGAACAACAACGCCGCCTTCGGGTTGCCTGTCATTTGTTTTGATTTTTTAGAATTATAATTGGTAAAAAATACAAATCCTTGTTCGTCAAATGATTTTAACAAAACCGTTCTAATGCCAATTTCATCACTGTCTGCTGTGGCAAGACTCATGGCGTTTGGCAGAGTCAACCCTGCTTGGGTGGCTTGCGCCATCCAAGATTCAAATTGCGCAAACGGGTTGGGGTCAAGTTCAGTACGCCTTATGCCATTACTGGTAAATTCACGTCGCAGTTTTAGTAAGTCAACACTCATTAGAACGGCAAAAATCGATTGCTCTTGGCTTCAGTTAAATGATTCGAAATTAAATATTTAATCGGCGGAAAGTGCTCTGCAAACTTAAGCACAAGCCTTCTCACTTGCTTGATTACAGGTGCATCATTAGTAAACAATGCCACAACACCGTTAGTACCAAAGAACATCAATCGAGTTAAATTAATGTGTTTTTTCTCAAATAATTTAAGCAATGACGTTGAGCCAATATCTTGGCCGTGTGTTAACGCCTCTTTAATTAAGGTTGCTAAGATGTCTTGTCCTCTTAAGCCCAAATTAAACCCATGTGCTGTAACCGGGTGCATACCAACAGCCGCATCGCCAATCAGTGCAAAACGATTGGCAATAAATGTTTTTGCATGAACACCGACCAAGGGGTAGGAATAGCGCTTGCCCATTTGTGTCATTTGCCCAAGTTCGCCTTTAAAATCTTTGGTGATTTTGTCGTTAAACTCAGCCTCAGATAGCGCCAGCATAGCTCTAGATTTATCTGTAGTCACGGTTAAAACAACAGAAGAGGCATTACCAACCATTGGCAACAAGGCCAGAGTTTGTCCATAATCGAAACACTCTAAAGCAATATTGTTATGTGTTTTTTCATGTTCCATTTTGGTAACAATCATCACTTTGGAAAAATCCTTCATTAATGCAGGTATGCCCATCTTGCGACGAATACTTGAAAAACGACTGTCTGCTGCAATCACTAATTTTGCCTCGATTTGCTCACCACCAGCAAACAACACCTTTGAATGTGTTTCACAGTACTCAACATCATCTACCATTGAATCTGTTTTAATGGTGATGTTGTTTGCCTGACTAACACGCTGATACAAGGCTTGTCGAACTTGGTAATTAGGCACTAAATAGCCCAAAGCCTCGATTGAAGAATCATCGCTTTTAAAATTTAGCAGTGATGGTGAGTCGCCATCAAAAACTTTTGCTTCTCGCAAAAGGGAAACTTCTGCTTGATCAACCAAATCCCAAACGCCTAATTTTTTTAAAATCTTAAGTGATAAATGCGTGAGCGCTATTTCCCGACCATCAGCTTGAGGGTTGGCAATGGCATCAATGTTAGATTTTTCCACCACCAGAACGTTTACATCCGCCCCTATCATCGAACAGGCAAAACTAAGCCCTGCTGGACCACCACCAATAATAACTATATCGTACGGAGTTTGCATGTTTTAATTCAAAATAATGAGATAATAGTTCTATTATAACTACCCAAGCTACTGATGATTTACGTTGTTATTCAATTTGGTTGTATTATTTATCTGGTTATTAACGCACAATTTGGCCATTTGAGCACACTAAGCACGGCGCTTATTGTATTTTCAATTGCAATTGGAATAATATCTGTTGTTAATATGAAGCTTAACAACCTCAATATCGTCCCCACATTAAAAGACCAGCATCAATTAGTAACACACGGCATCTATCGATTTATTCGTCACCCAATGTACACCAGCGTATTGCTATTTTGCTTGGCGTTAACTTTAACCATTGCTGGCAATCAGGCGATAATAATCCTGTTGATTTTATTGATTGATTTGATACTAAAATCAAATGTAGAAGAGAAGCTACTCAGTGAGCGCTTTAAAAATTACCCAAACTACAAAAATAAAACCGGAAGATTTCTACCTTTTTTGTAATCTTTTCAGGTCTATCTTGGCGGTTTTATCGCCTTTCTTAATCAGTCTTTTTAGCCAATATTTGGCTTTTTTGACTGATTTTTTTACACCCAAACCCTGTACATACATTTTTACCACGTTGCGCTGAGAATCACCATGTCCTTTTCTTGCGGCAGCAATAGTGAAGTTATAAGCTTTATTCAGATTTTTTTCCACACCTTGGCCTTTTTCATAATGCCTTGCAATGTCTGCATAAGCCTCTAAATTACCTTGTGTTAAGGCTTTTTGATACAGTTTGTGTGATCGCTGATAATCTTGTTTAACGCCCAAACCTTGATCAAAAAGCCCTGCTAGCGTATAAACCGCCTTGTCGTTGCCATTTTCCACCGCTTGCTGATACCAAGCAAAAGCTTGATCATGGTCACGTGGTACGCCTTTGCCTTTTGCAAACAATCGTCCCAATTGAAATTGCGCCTGAGCATTGTCTTGTTTGGCAGATTTTAATAACCAAATAAATGCCTGATTATAATTCTCAGAGTCTAAGTAAGCCTTGGCTAAACGATATTGCTCTTCATGATTACCAGATTTGGCTGATTCTAAATGCCATTTATTGGCCAATATCGGATTCTTCTTAGTGCCTTTTCCTTGCTCGTACATCAAAGCTAGATTTTGCTGAGCATCTGCATAACCTTGATCCGCCGATTTTTTAATCCACCGATGTGCCGTTTTTAAATCACGCTTCACACCAATGCCTAAATAATACATACTGCCTAAGTAATATTGAGCTTTAGCGTTGTTTTGATTGGCAGATTTCTTTAATAAATCAACGCCCTTCTTATCACTTTGCTCTATGCCTTTGCCCTCAATATGCATAAGCCCTAGGGCAGTTTGTGCGGCTAAATGGCCCGTTTTAGCCGCATATAAAAATGCACTAAACGCTTTAATATAATTTTGCTCAACGCCATCACCATAATAGTACGCCTTGCCACGCTCATAAAGCCCAGCACTTGCCACTGTGACATGGCTAAACAATAATAAAAATAATAAAAATCTCATGGCGTAAATTGTATACGAGAAATTGGAAGAATTGAGGATTTTGGTAGTCACGGTCAGATTTGAACTGACGACTTCCAGCATGTCATGCTGGCACTCTAACCAACTGAGTTACGCGACTGTTATTTGAACGAGGGATTATACCCCGCAAGGAGGTAGAAATACTAGAAACAAGTTTTGATAATTTCTTGAATGTTGTTGGCTGCAATGTAGGGATCATCCGCATTTTTAATCGGACGACCAACTACAATATAATCCGAGCCTGATTTAAACGCTGTTGCCACGTCAACCACACGTTTTTGATCATCATCATTCGCCACCGGGCGAATGCCTGGGGTCACTGCAATCAGCTTGTTATCGACAAATTCACGTAAAAATGGTACTTCAAGTCCTGAAGAAACCACCCCATCACAGCCCGCTTCAAAAGCGCGCTTGGCACGAGAAATAACCAATTCTTGCACGTCACACTTAAAACCTAAATCATCCAAATCACCGCGATCCAAACTGGTGAGCGCAGTGACTGCAAGAATTTTAAGATCGCCTTTATTTTCAGCCGCTTTTTCCATCAAGCCTTGGTTGCCATGAATGGTGGCAAACGTTGCACCTGTTTGGCTAAGGCGCTTAATGGTTCGACCGACCGTTTCAGGCACATCAAAAAATTTAAGATCAACAAAGACTTTTTTATCTTTAGCAATGAGCCAATCCATTAGGTCAAAATACTGGCCTGTCATTAACAGCTCCATGCCAATCTTGTAAAAATTAACACTTTCATCTAGCTGATTAACCAAGTCTTTGGCTTGCGCAACTTCAGGCACGTCTAATGCAAAAATCAATCTATCTTCAAGTTTAATGTCTTTCATGCTTAATCCTTATTTAAAAAATACTACCGCCAGAATAGCCATTTTCATTAGCTTTTCTAATCCAATGTTTTGATTGCTCGATATCTTTATCTACCGACTTGGCCAGTGCATAAAAAATGCCTAAATTATACTGTGCTTTTGCATAATCCTGATTGGCAGATTTTTGATACCAAGCAAAAGCCTGATCAAGATCCTTATTAACACCCATACCTAACTCATACATCAACCCCAGCTCGTACTGAGCTTGTGCATCACCTTTATCGGCAAGCGCAATGACTGCTTGTGGGCTTGGCGCTTGTTTCATTAAAAAATTACTTAGGTGAAACGTCTACTTTAATTTCGATCGTATCTGAGTAAGGCTTTCTTTGCGTTGTGTAAGTAAAAGCCCTTCCATCATATTCATACTCAACCTGATAATGACTCAAACGTTTTTTGGCACTAACCCTATATTTGGTTTCACAAATTTCTCGACTAACCACCCTACCAGTTTTGGCTTGTGCCAGTTCGTCATCATGTGCGAGTGATGCGCCCAATAGTGCACCTGCAATAGTCATTGCGTCTTTGCCACTGCCACTGCCAAATTGATTGCCAATCAAACCACCAAATAAGCCACCCACGATTTCATTGGTGGCTGATCCATCGCTATCACCCTGGTAAAACTCTTTAATGTAACAGTCTTGATAAGGCTCGCGTATTGTATGCTCACGATACACTTTATCAACCGAAACCACGGTTGCTGTATCGGTATAGCTCCCGGAAAATACCCAGTTAGAGCTTAACAACACTGGCAAAAAAATTAATGTTTTTAAATTCACAGAGCAGCTCTTTTATATTTAAATTATAGTAATATACATTCTACGCTTTTGATGAGATTTTGTACCATGAATTCTGCTATTTTGTATTACATCCACGACCCAATGTGTTCTTGGTGTTGGGGCTTTAATAAAACTTGGGAAAAAGTTAGTGATTCATTGCCGAGTACGATAAATGTTGAATACATACTCGGTGGTCTGGCACCTGATAGTAGCGAAATTATGACTTTTGAGATGCGTCAATACATTCAAAAAAACTGGCAAAAAATTCAGCAAGCCATTCCCGGCACTCAATTTAATTATTATTTTTGGGAAAACTGCACACCGATGCGATCAACTTACCCCGCTTGTCGAGCTGTTATTGCGGTCAAAAATCAAAACCCAAATTTAGAAAAAAGCATGATCAAACTGATTCAGCAGGCTTATTACTTAGCCGCCAAAAATCCTTCAGAAGATTCAACCTTAATTTCATTGGCCAAGACGCTTGATTTAGATGTGGCACAATTTACCCAAGCGCTAAACGCTGAATCAACCCAACAACAGCTGTTAGAGGGTATTGCCCTTATGCAATCATTGGGTGTTAGCAGTTTTCCATCGTTAGTATTAAAAACAGACTCGGCCTTAAAACCCATTAATATTGATTACAATAACGCAGATTTCATTCTGGCGCAAATCATTACTTGAATATTTAGCGCTCAGCGTTGATAATACCCACCTTGCCTTCGTAGCTCAGCTGGATAGAGCAGCCGCCTCCTAAGCGGCAGGTCAGAGGTTCGAATCTTCTCGAGGGCACCAAAAATTAACAAAATAATTTCGGAAATAGTACGAATACACCGAAAACCTGACAAAAAACCCGTTCAAATAGTTAAAAATCTAGCTAAATGACGTCAAAACTCTAAAAAACAGCCTTTTTACCCAAATAACACCTTAAAAACAGTTGCAATCCAAACTGACAACCAAAAATTTTGGAAATTTTAACAATGGATGTTTTTTTAAAGTCAGGTCAATAAAAAAATATTCCTTATCAAGGTGCAGGATTAAAAAACTTTAAATGAATGGCTTCAATGGCTTGCTCAATTTCATCCGTCCACTCAAAATTAATCGCATCAATATTTTCTTTGAGTTGGTTCATATTGGTGGCGCCAATAATCGTGCTGGCGCAAAACCAGCGGGAATAAGTAAATGCCAGCGCTAAGGTTGCTGGGGATATTTGTAGTTCAGTAGCCAAATCAGCATAAGCTCGCACAGCAGGGTTGACGCTGGGTTTTTCATAGCGTTGGGCAAATCCATCAAAAATATTAACGCGGCCTTGGGCTTTTGGATCGTTAATGTATTTAGCTGTTAAGTGTCCAAATGCTAAGGGCGAATACGCCAACAGTGGTACGTTTTCACGGTAGCCCATTTCTCTAAGGGATGAATCATAGGTTCGATTAATCAGATTATAGGCATTTTGCATGCTCACCACGCGCGGCAAACTTTTTTGTTCTGATGCGTTTAAAAACTGCATTAAACCCCAAGGCCATTCGTTTGATAAGCCGATGCTTCTAATTTTTCCTTCTTTAATTAGTTCAGACAAAGCCTCTAAGGTCTCAGTAAATGCGGTGTATTCTCGCTCTTGCTCGGGATTGAATAAATACTGACCAAACATCGGTGTGTTGCGCTCTGGCCAATGCAGTTGGTATAAATCAATATAATCTGTTTTTAGGCGTTTAAGCGAACCCTCCAAAGCGTTGCGTAAATTGGTGCGATTAAACGTGTGCTCACCGCCTCTTACCCAGGGCATACCCCTGGCACTGCCCGCAGCTTTGGTGGCTAAAATAATTTGATCACGCACTTGGTTTTTAATCCAACTCCCAACAATTATTTCAGTGGAATAAGCGGTATTTTCACGTGGCGGAACGGGGTACATTTCAGCAGTATCAATAAAATTAATGCCTTGAGCTAGGGCATAATCAAGTTGCTGATGCGCTTCTTGCTGGTTATTTTGCTGGCCAAACGTCATCGTGCCCAAACAAATATTAGATACCTTTAAATCACTACTTCCCAGTGGGTTATATTGAATGCTCACGATATCTACCAATCACTAAAAAATGATATATTAACAGGTTATCAATATTTTTCAGTTTTATTGTCGTACAATAAAGATAAGTGTTAATCAAATCAAGGGGAAATATGAGTCAAAAATTAGATCAAAAAGCATTCGCACTTACGTTTGGTATTTTGTGGTCGTTAGGCATTCTCGTTATGTCAATCATTGCATTAACATCTACAACTTACTTGCATAATATAGTTGATTTTATGTCAAGTATTTATCTAGGCTATTCACTGACTTTTGTCGGCGTACTAACCGGGATGATTTGGGGGTTTTTTGATGCAGCCATTGGTGCTTTTGTGTTTGCATGGCTGTACAACAAACTGGTGAAATAACCACCTAGCAAGGTATAATCGACGGCATACTAAATACTTAGGTTAGCAATATGTCTGGCAATTCTTTCGGAAAATTATTTACAGTCACCACCGCAGGTGAATCTCATGGTGAGGCATTGGTGGGCATTGTTGATGGTTGCCCGCCTGGCATGGACTTATGTGAAGCCGATCTTCAAGGGGATCTTGATTTAAGAAAGCCTGGCACTTCTCGCCACACCACACAGCGCCGAGAAGAAGACTTAGTCAAAATTTTATCCGGTACGTTTGAAGGCAAAACCACCGGCATGCCGATTGCGCTGATTATTCAAAATACCGATCAACGTTCTAAAGACTACGGCAATATTGCCAATACGTTTCGCCCGGGTCATGCGGATTACACGTATGATCAAAAATATGGCTTTAGAGATTATCGCGGTGGTGGACGCTCTTCTGCACGTGAAACGGCCATGCGCGTTGCTTGCGGTGGTATTGCCAAAAAATATTTAAAAGAAAATCTAGGCATTGAAATCAGAGGCTATTTATCACAACTTGGCCCCATTACCTTTGATAATTTTGATTGGAACGAAGTACATAACAACCCATTCTTTTGCCCTGACGCCAATAAGGTTAAAGAATTAGAAGATTACATGGATGCTTTGAGAAAATCTGGCGATTCTATTGGTGCACGGGTTAATGTCGTTGCCACCAATATGCCCGTAGGGTTGGGTGAGCCAATTTTTGATCGCATTGAAGCAGACATCGCTCACGGTATTATGAGCATCAACGCCGTTAAGGGTGTTGAAATTGGTGCAGGATTTGATTCAATTACGCAAAAAGGCTCTGAACATCGTGACTCGATTACCCCGCAAGGCTTCACCTCAAACAATGCCGGTGGCACACTGGGTGGTATTACCTCAGGGCAAGATTTATTGGTGTCTATGGCGCTCAAACCAACTTCCAGCTTACGCTTGCCGATTCAAAGTATTGATAAACAAGGCAATCCGATTGAAGTCATTACCAAAGGTCGTCATGATCCATGCGTGGGTATTCGTGCCACTCCAATTGCCGAAGCCATGTTGGCAATGACAATCATGGATCATCTCATGCGTCACAGAGCGCAAAATGCAGGGGTTAAATCCTCTACACCTGTTGTGCCAGCTAAGGCATAACATCACTAGAAAATAAGGAAAATCCATGTTATTTACACTGATTAACAAATACGCTCCTAACAATGCTAAAAATGACATATTGTCGGGAATGACGGTTGCACTTGCATTAGTGCCTGAAGCAGTGGCTTTTGCACTATTAGCAGGCGTTGGTCCATTGGTTGGTTTATATGCCGCTTTTACCATTGGCATCGTTACCTCTATTATTGGTGGACGCCCAGGCATGATCTCTGGTGCGACCGGTGCTATCGCTGTGGTGATTGGTACGCTTGTTGCTCAGCATGGCGTGGAGTATTTATTTGCAGCTGTCATTATGACGGGCTTGATACAAATTACTTTCGGCGTATTTAAAATGGGTAAATTTATTCGTCTAGTACCACATCCAGTTTTCTTAGGGTTTGTTAATGGCTTAGCCATGGTTATTTTTATTTCACAAATCAAACAATTTAAAGTCGGTGATGATTGGATTACCGGCTCACCGCTAATGGTCATGCTGGTTATTATTGCAGCTACGATGGTAATTATTCATTTTTTACCTCGATTCAGCAAAACCATTCCCTCTACCTTGGTGGCTATTGTTGTGGGCAGTGTTTCGGTAATTTGGATGGGGCTGGATACCCGAACGGTTGGCGATATCGCTTCCATTAAAGGTGGCCTGCCTATCTTCCATATTCCTGATGTTGGTGGCCTGACTTGGGAGATGATTGAAATCGTATTCCCATATGCCATTGTGATGGCGCTGGTTGGTTTGATTGAAAGTCTCCTAACCCTTAACCTAATTGATGATCTAACGCAAACTGTTGGTAAGCCTAACAAAGAAGCAGTTGCACAAGGTGTTGCCAATACGGTCACTGGCCTGTTTGGCGGTATGGGTGGTTGTGCGATGGTGGGTCAGAGTTTAATCAACATCAAATCGGGTGGTCGCGGGCGTCTATCGGGCATTGTCGCCGCCATGACGCTACTGATGTTTATCTTATTCTTATCCGAATACATTGAAATGATTCCGATTGCGGTACTGATTGGCGTGATGTTTATGGTGGTCATTGGTACCTTTGAATGGTGTACGGTGCGTTTGTTTGGCAAAGTACCCTTACCCGATATTATTACAGGCATTTCAGTGGCAGTTATTACCGTACTCACTGACAACCTGGCATTGGCAGTGATTATCGGTGTTATTATGTCCGCCCTTACCTTTGCCTGGGAGTCATCAAGTAAGATTCATGCCGATAAGTCAATTAATGAAAACGGCAGCACAACTTACATGCTTAATGGCTTATTATTCTTTGGCTCAAAAGAAAGCTTTCAGAAAATCTTTAGCCCAGCTGATGACACTAATGATGTTTATATCGACTTTAATAATTCAAAGGTCATGGATCATTCAGCCATTCAAGCCATTGACAAGCTAGCAGAAAAATACAAGCAATCCGGAAAAACCTTGCACTTACAACATCTAAGTGCAGAATGTCGATTATTATTAAAAACGGCTAAAGACCTAGTTGAAGTTAATGTGTTAGAAGACCCAAGTTATCACGTCGCCGATAACAAGCTCGCATAATACCCCTTGTAAATCTGTCGTAATATTTGTACAATATAGCCATATCAATTAATCATTGGAGATAATCTATGAGCAAAATATTATTACTTGTTGCACTGCTCGTATCAACCTCAATCAATGCGCACGGTCCTTTCCAATCAGGCTTTTTTAATCAAGGCTTCAACGATGGATTTTGGCGTAATTTTGATCAACAATTTCAACAATTAGATCGCCAGATCAATCAAATCAATCGATCAAACAGCGCTTTTAGCACGCAATCAAGACAATACTTCGATCAAGATAATAACCGCTATGTGATTGAAATAAAAATTTCAGGCTTGAATAAAAACGATTTAGACATCACTAGCAACAAAAATATGTTGGTGATTAAAGGCTCGCAGAGTCAACAGAAAACTTCCAATAATCAAAGGTCTAGATCATCCTCAAGCTTTTCTCATGCAGTGTCTATTCCTGCTGATGGCGACAAAGACAACATTAGCGCAGACTTCAAAAATGGCGTTTTAAAAGTGTCTATTCCAAAATTAGACAAGCCCAAACCAGAGGTTCAAAAAATAACCATTCAGTAGTTATTTACCAGGCTCATCACCCCACAATAGCTTGTGCATTTGCACTTGCATGCGTACATTGAGTTGCTTGTCTAGAATCCAATCGGCCAATTGTGTTGGGGTTAGCGCCTCAAACACGGGTGAGAACAAAACACCTGCCTCAGTTGGGTATTGATTAACCACACCAACACTCCAATCAAAATCTTCTTTTGAACCGATTACAAACTTCAACTGATCTTTAGCCTTAAGCTTATCAATGTTGTCATATTTGTTGTGCTTAGATTCATTTGATGAAGGTGTTTTAACATCCATCACAATTGACACGGCTGCGTTCACAGCACCAATATCAATACTACCACTGGTCTCTAACGAAACTTGGCGACCTTCTTTAATGAGTGCATCTAACAAAACATGGCAATTGATTTGTGCGAGTGGTTCACCACCAGTAACACAGACATAAGGCGTATTGTATTGTTTAACTTTGGTGAGTATTTCATCAATACTCACCATATTATTGCCTTTAAAAGCATATTCAGTATCGCAATACGTGCAACGCAATGGGCAACCAGTCAAACGCACAAATACAGTGGGGAAACCCACTTCGCGTGCCTCACCTTGTAGCGAGTAAAATATTTCGTTAACGTTTAAATTGACCATCTTTAAGTTGTTTTATTTGATTGCGTACATCCGCAGCTTTCTCGAATTTTAACGCTTCTGCAAAAGCGTACATCTGTTTTTCCAAGACTTTTATCTGTTTGGCCAACTGCACTGGGGAAAGTTGCCTTTGAATGTTTTCATTCGCTCTATTATCGTCATTTTCTTGGCTAGTAATATCTGTATCTAGGATATTGATAATCGGTTTCACCACACCCTTGGGCGTGATATTGTGTTTTTCATTATAAGCCTGTTGTTTTTTACGCCTTTTTTGGGTTACATCCATGGCTTTTTTCATCGATTTTGTTATTCTATCGGCATATAAAATTGCCCGACCATTGATGTTTCTAGCCGCCCTACCCATGGTTTGAATTAGCGAACGCTCAGAACGTAGAAAACCTTCTTTATCCGCATCCAAAATAGCCACTAAAGACACCTCAGGAATATCTAACCCTTCTCTTAATAAGTTAATACCCACCAACACATCAAACACGCCGAGGCGTAAATCTCGGATAATTTCTACCCGCTCGACGGTATCAATATCAGAATGTAAATAGCGCACTTTAACGCCGTGATCATTGAGATAATCACTCAGCTGCTCGGACATTCTCTTGGTTAAAGTAGTTACCAATACACGTTCGCCTACTGCCACACACTTATGGATTTCACTGAGTAAATCATCTACTTGAGTGTCTACGGGGCGAACATCAATTTCAGGATCAAGCAAGCCGGTTGGCCTGACTACTTGTTCAGCAATCACATTTGACACTTCCAGCTCGTAAGCTGCAGGGGTGGCTGACACCAAAATACATTGGTGCGCACGATCTTCAAATTCATCAAATGTTAATGGGCGATTGTCCAGCGCACTGGGCAGGCGAAACCCGTATTCAACCAAAGTGGTTTTACGCGCCCTATCGCCTTTATACATGCCGCCAATTTGGCTAACAGTTACATGAGACTCATCCAAAATCACCAGGGCATTATCGGGTAAATAATCCATTAATGTAGGTGGCGCTGCGCCAGGCTTTCTGCCAGATAGGTAGCGTGAATAGTTTTCAATGCCATTGCAATAACCCAGCTCACGCATCATCTCGATGTCCATTTTCACGCGCTGAGTCAGGCGTTGCTCTTCTACTAATTTATTCAGTGATAACAACTCTTTTCTGCGAACCTTAAGTTCCGCCTTAATATCATCCAGTGTATTCAGGATTTTAGATTTAGGGGTGACATAATGTGTTTTCGGATAAATGGTAATGCGCTGGAGAGATTTAAGCTTTTCACCGGTTAATGGATCAAACCAATAAATCGCTTCTATCTCATCATCAAACATTTCAATACGCACGGCTTGCTCTTCAGAATCAGCAGGGAAAACATCAATCACTTCACCCTTAACTCTAAAGTGTCCACGAATTAGGGTTACATCGTTACGCGTGTATTGCATTTGCGATAAACGTGAAAGAATCTCTCGTTGGTTACTAATCTCACCCACACTCAGATGTAACAGCATTTGCATATAACTGTCTGGATCACCCAAACCATAAATAGCCGACACACTGGCAATAATAATAACATCATCACGTTCTAGCAAAGCCTTGGTAGCCGACAGGCGCATTTGCTCGATTTGTTCATTAATCGAGGAATCTTTCTCAATATAAGAATCACTCGCTGGTACGTAAGCTTCCGGCTGATAATAATCATAATACGACACAAAATATTCCACCGCATTATTCGGGAAAAATTCTTTCATCTCGCTGTACAGTTGGGCTGCCAGTGTTTTGTTGGGCGCCATGATTAAACTGGCACGCTTAGTTTGTTTAATAACATTCGCCAAGGTAAACGTCTTACCTGAGCCTGTTACACCAAGCAATGTTTGAAATTTTTCGCCCGCATTGATGCCATCCACTAAAGTCTTAATGGCTTTTGGCTGATCTCCCGTTGGAGAAAATTGCGATTCTAGTTGAAACTTTCTATCCACGAACGTGTTTTTTCATTAACATAAACATAAACATAAACATTCAATTTTAAACAATTTAAAAGACAATGATAGTTCTTTCAGACAGAGTTGGTAAAGTTAAACCTTCAGCCACACTTGCCGTCACCGCAAAAGCCAATGAACTTAAAGCTCAGGGCATTCAGATTGTACCCATGGGATCGGGTGAGCCAGACTTTGATACGCCAGAAAATATCCAGCAAGCGGGCATTAATGCCATTAAAAATGGGCAAACTCGCTATACCGCTGTTGATGGCACACCTGAGCTAAAAAATGCCATTATCGATAAATTTAAGCGTGAAAATGACTTAGACTACACAAATACTGAAGTCATGGTGTCATCCGGTGGCAAACAAGTGTTTTATAATTTATGTCAAGCTGTGCTTAATAAAGGCGACGAAGTTATCATTCCTGCGCCATATTGGGTTAGTTATCCCGACATGGTAATTTTGGCAGATGCAACGCCGGTTGTTGTTGAAACCGGCTTGGAGCAAGATTTTAAAATCACCCCAGAGCAATTAGAAAATAGCATCACCGATAGAACCAAATTATTTGTTATCAATAGTCCCTCCAATCCAACGGGTGCGGTTTATTCTCAAGCTGAATTACAAGCGTTGGCTAATGTTTTGAAAAATCATCCACACGTACTCATTATCACCGATGACATTTATGAGCACATCCGCTGGGGCGCTGATGACTTTATCAACATCGTTATGGCGGACACCACCCTGAAAGATCGCAGCATTATTTTAAATGGCGTATCAAAAGGCTACGCCATGACAGGCTGGCGCATTGGTTACGGTGCAGGCCCAGAAACCATCATTAAGGCCATGAAAAAAATTCAAGGTCAGTCAACCTCAAATCCTTGTTCTATTGCTCAAGCAGCGGCCTTAGAGGCACTAAATGGAGATCAGAGCATTATCACCACCATGGTTAATGCATTTGAGCGGCGTCACGCGTTTATCGTTAACGCACTCAACAATATTGATGGCGTCGAATGCCCAAGATCACAAGGCGCATTTTATTCATTTCCAAGAGTTGAGGGTTTGATTAAGCGCCTTGGCCTTAAAGATGACATTGAGTTTTCAACCTACTGCCTGGAAAAACTCAATATTGCTCTGGTGCCAGGCTCTGCTTTTGGCGCCCCGGGTTATGTACGATTTTCCTTTGCAACCAGCATGGATAATATTAAACTTGCAGTTGAAAAATTAGCTCTAATTTAGCGTCAGTTTTTTCAACTCAATATAAAAAAGCCTGTCATTAAAGCAGGATTTTTTTGTTAATATTTCTTTTTAGGGGTTTTAGTCTTTTTGACAGAAATTCGATGATGAAAGTCATTGTGCCCTCTTAAAGGTTTCGATTTTGATACATTGCTCGCCCTAAAATAAGGCACCAAACATTTCTCTGTATTACCGATTAAGTCACTACGTCCCATTTTTTTTAACGCTTTTCGCAACACATCCCAGTTGTCAGGATCATGATAGCGCAAAAAGGCTTTATGCAATTTTCGTTGCTGTCCACTGCGCGGGGTTTTTACCGCTTCTGAATTTCGAGTAATTTTCTTGAGTGGATTTAATTCAGTATGGTACATGGCGGAGGCTATTGCCAAAGGGGTGGGAATAAAGGCCTGCACTTGATCAGGCTTAAATTGATTACGTTTTAACCAAAGCGCTAGATTTAGCATGTCCTCATCACTGGTACCAGGGTGGGAGGAAATGAAATAAGGAATCAAATATTGCTCTTTTCCTGCCTGCTTAGAATAACGATCAAACAGTTTTTTAAATTGATGATAAGCACCAATCCCTGGCTTCATCATTTTTGATAGCGTGTCATCTTCCGTGTGCTCAGGGGCAATTTTTAAGCGCCCGCCAACATGATGAGTAACCAGCTCTTTGATGTATTCTGGATCCCGAACAGCCAAGTCATAGCGTAAACCTGAAGCAATAAATATACGCTTAACACCCTTTAGACTGCGTGCACGTCGGTACAATTTGGTTAGTGGCTTATGATCTGTCCCCAGATTTGGGCAAATACCGGGATAGACACAGCTAAGGCGACGACAAGCGGTTTCTATTTTAGGGTCTTTGCATTGCAGGCGATACATATTAGCTGTTGGGCCGCCAAGATCAGAAATATTACCCTTAAATTCTTCGTCTGTATCGCGGATGGTTTCAATTTCACGAATCACAGAGTCTTCAGAACGACTTTGAATAATGCGACCTTCATGCTCGGTAATGGAGCAAAAAGTACAGCCGCCAAAACAACCACGCATAATATTAATTGAAAAACGAATCATATCAAAGGCAGGAATTTTCAGCTTGCCATAAGCAGGATGCGGTTTACGCGTATAAGGCAATTCAAACACACTATCAAACTCCTCCATCGACAAAGGAATCGGCGGTGGATTTAACCAAACATCACGCTCACCATGACGCTGCACTAAGGCACGCGCATTGCCCGGATTGGTCTCTAAATGAAAGACACGTGACGTGTGTGCATACAAATAACGATCTTTTGCCACTTGTTCAAACGAAGGCAGGCGAATAACCGTGGTTTCGCGCTTCAAGCCTTTGGTGCGGTGGTTAAAATCGATTACCTGCACCGCACCCTGATTGGGGTCAATCTTACTCGGCTGGGTCTTATTATTTTTATCACCACAACCCTGCTTATCCTTAGCTGATGTATCTGCATAAGGATCTGCCTGGGGGTGGGTTAAGCTTTTATCTTGATCAATTTCACTTGAATCTAACAGTGTCCAGCCTTCTGGAATGCCTTGGCGCATGAAAGCGGTGCCGCGAATATCTGTAATTTGCTTAATAGCTTCACCTGCCGCAACTCGGTGCGCAACCTCAACAACAGCGCGCTCAGCATTACCAAAAAGCAATAGATCAGCCTTTGAATCAGGCAGAATAGAGCGACGAATCGTTTGCGACCAGTGATCATATTGTGCAATACGCCTGAGACTGGCTTCAATACCGCCAATAATAACTGGAATACCTTTATAAGCCTCTTTAGCGCGCTGCGTATACACAGTGGTCGCACGATCAGGGCGCTTGCCCGCCATACCGCCTGCCGTATAAGCATCATCAGAACGCGGTCTTTTCTCAGCGGTGTAATGATTCACCATCGAATCCATATTACCCGATGCAATTGCAAAGAACAAATTCGGCTTTCCCAGCTGGCGAAAGTCATCGGCCGAATGCCAATCAGGCTGAGAAATAATCCCCACACGAAATCCCTGAGATTCTAATAGTCGACCAATGATCGCCATACCAAAACTCGGATGATCAACATACGCATCACCAGTAACGATAATAATATCGCAAGAGTCCCACTCCAGATCATCCATCTCCCTACGGGACATGGGCAATAACGGCGCAGGAACCAGGCCTTTTTTATGAGGCCAAAATTTTGGGTAATCGTGAAGGTTTTTAGCTGGAGGTTGCATAGTTACTAATTATACAGTAACCGCCCTATGGTTTAATAATCGTAAAATAAAGGCTTTAAGAATCAACCATCATAAGCTTAAAAACATAACTCCAACGCAAACCCTTATTTTTGATGGACGTAAAAAAGGCCTACAATAAATGTAGGCCTTTATTTAACTGGCTCCTCGAGGTGGGCTCGAACCACCGACAAATGGATTAACAGTCCATTGCTCTACCAGCTGAGCTATCGAGGAATAAAGGTGAAATTATAACGGAATCTAGCCTTGAGTCAATCTAAAAATCAGTTATTTAGTGTTTTATTTGTCTAGATATTGGGTGCCGCAAAATAGTTGCCGTTAGTAGGTACATAGCCAAAGAAGCCTTGTCTGCCGTAACCCTCATAACGACCATCGCCTCTAACCTGACCGCGATTGTCAATCTGGCCTTTGTAGTATTGATCAGCATTACCTGTGACGTAGTTTTTCCCTTGGCCAGACATGCGATTTTGTAACTCGCCTGCATACTTGCCGTCTACACGCGCATAGCCGGTATTTTCTGTCTTGTTATTGGTTTTAAAATGCATACCAAACTCAGTGTCATTTACCCAGTTATTCACTGTGTTCATTGGGCCAAAATTAGTATCGGAGTTCATCGGACCCCAATTAGTCATGCCATCCATTGGGCCAAAATTTGACCCTGAATTAAAAGGACCAAAGCTAGAGCCGCCGCCAAAAGGATTCCAATTTGTGCCTGAGTTAAAAGGACCAAAGTTAGAATTAGAGTTGGAGTTGGAGTTGGAGTTGGAATTCCAT
>DQNX01000016.1 GCA_015658965.1 Gammaproteobacteria bacterium | reverse complement strand
TGTGCGCGTCTAATTTTGAAATCAGGCATGCTGTTTTTAGCAGCCTCAAAAGATTGACGAATTTGGGTTTTAAGCGTGTCGCTTAACACTATGATTTACGTTGTAAAGACAAGTCGCACAACAAAGTCAGCGCTGTTTTAAAATCTGAATCTGGAATGGCGTTTAATGATTGTTTGGCCAGGTTGGCCGATTCTTGTGCTTTTTGACGGGTGTAATCAAACGCATTAACCGAGGATAAAATTTCAATAATTTGGTCGATGTGGGTGTTGTCTGCGTTTTCAATAGCGCTGATGAGTAGTGCCTGCGTCTCACCCGAGGTGTTTTCCAATGCGTAAATCATCGGCAGGGTAGTTTTACCCTCGGATAAGTCGTCACCCACTTCTTTGCCCATGGTCTCAAAGTCTGATTCATAATCCAGCACGTCGTCAATAATTTGAAAGGCGTTACCCAAGTGTAACCCATAATCTTTGAGGGCTAATTCTTGTTGTTCATTAGCCGCAGAAAGAATGGCGCCAATTTGTGTGGCCGCTTGAAATAGACAGGCTGTTTTGCGCTCAATGACTTGAAAATATTCTGTTTCTGTCAGTTGTGCATTTTGACAATTAAGCAACTGCAAGACTTCACCTTCGGCAATGCTATTGGTGGTTTTTGAGAGTATTTGCATGATACGCATTGAGTTGGGTTCGACCATCATTTCAAAGGCGCGAGAATAAAGAAAATCACCCACCAAGACACTGGCTGCATTGCCCCAAACTTCATTGGCCGTGTCTTTACCACGACGTGTGGCAGACTCATCAACAATGTCATCGTGTAATAACGTTGCAGTGTGAATTAATTCGATGACCACCGCCATTAGATGATGATGCACTCCCTTGTAGCCCGTTGCTCTAGCACACAGTAACAGTAGCAGTGGGCGCAAGCGCTTGCCACCCGCACCAATAATATAGCTACTCATTTGATTAATGAGTGCCACATTGGAGCTGAGGCGCTCAACTAGCACTTTGTCAGTTTGTGCCAAGTCAGCGTTTAATAGGCTACGAATATCGTCAAAATCTTTCATGGCATGTTATTTTAAACCATACGCAAGTAAATAAACTTCTTTAGAGCGTGCTCTTGAAGCTTTGGGTTTGCGAATGGTTACCTTAACAAATGCTTTTCGGCAGTCTTTAACAAATTGATCAAAACCATCTCCTTGAAAAACTTTGATAAAAAAGTAACCTTTGGGTGTGAGTGTTTTGATCGCCATGTCTAGTGCCAATTCACATAAATACATAGATTTAGGAATATCAACGGATAATTGCCCACTCATGTTGGGCGCCATATCGCTAAGCACAACATCGATTTTTTTGCCTTTTGTCAGGCTTAGTAATTCTTCATAAACCGAGTCTTGGGTAAAGTCGCCACACAAAAAATCCACCCCATCAATCGGCTCAATGTCAAGAATATCACTGGCAATGACTTGACCTTTATTGCCAACAATTTTAATCGCCACTTGGCTCCAGCCGCCGGGTGCAGCACCCAGATCAAGTACGTGAGAACCAGATTTAATAAATTTATCTTTATCAATCATTTCAGTGAGTTTGTAAACAGCGCGAGAGCGGTAGCCTTCTTTTTGTGCACGTTTGACATATTCATCACTTAAATGTTCGCTCATCCAGCGACCTGAGGAACTATTTTTAGCCATAAGTCTTAATTAATTCAATCACATTAATAATTTCTAATATTATAAGAGAGTTAGGGGATAATAGTGTCTTTTTCGCAATCCCCTATCAAGCATGAACACCAAACTTAGAAATATCGCTATTATTGCTCACGTTGATCACGGCAAAACTACTTTGGTTGACAAATTGCTTGAACAGTCTCAAACCTTTGATGATCGTTTCGAATCGTCAGATCGAATGATGGATTCGAACGATTTAGAAAAAGAACGTGGCATTACCATCAGTTCTAAAAATACCGCTATTAAGTGGAACGACTATCATATCAACATTGTAGACACACCGGGACACGCCGATTTTGGCGGTGAAGTAGAGCGTGTATTGTCAATGGTGGATTCTGTACTTTTATTGGTCGATGCCCAAGAAGGGCCGATGCCGCAGACACGTTTTGTGACCAAAAAAGCCTTTGATCAGGGACTTAATCCTATTGTTGTTATTAATAAGATTGATAAAGATGCAGCACGTCCTGACTGGGTAATTGATCGAGTCTTTGATCTGTTTGATCAACTTGGAGCGACTGACGAGCAATTAGATTTTCCAATTATTTATGCATCGAGTATTAATGGCTATGCCTCTCTAGAGGATGATGTACGTGAAGGTGATATGACGCCGATGTTTGAAACCATTGTGAGCAAAGTTAAGGCACCAGATGTTGATGTCAACGCACCGTTGCAAATGCAAATTACCGCATTGGATTATTCGTCATTTCTGGGTGCAATTGCTATTGGTCGTATTACTCGTGGTACCATCAAGAAGAATATGCAAGTTGTTGTTGTAGATGCTGAAGGTAAACAGCGCAAAGCTAAAATTGCACAATTGATGGGCTTTATGGGTTTAGAAAAAGTAGACACAAATATGGCTGAGGCAGGCGATATTATTTGTGTTACCGGTATTGAAGGCGTCTCAATTTCAGACACAATTTGTGATCCGGAGACTGTTGAAGCCTTACCACCACTTAGCGTGGATGAGCCGACCGTATCGATGGCATTCCGTGTGAATGATTCCCCATTTGCGGGTCAAGATGGAAAATACATTACTACTAGAAACATCCGTGATCGCTTAGATAAGGAACTTATTTATAACGTTGCCTTACGTGTTGAAAATACCGAAGATCCTTCTGAGTTTATCGTTTCTGGTCGTGGTGAATTGCACTTATCGATACTAATTGAAACCATGAGACGAGAGGGTTTTGAATTAGCAGTAGGTCGACCACAAGTAATTTTAAAAGAAATTGACGGCGTGATTTGTGAGCCCTTTGAAGATTTGAGTGTAGATGTTGAATCACAGCACCAAGGTACGGTGATGGAAAAACTCGGTGAACGTAAGGCTGACTTGACTAATATGGTGCCTGATGGCAACGGTAGAGTTAAGCTTGATTTTAATATTCCAGCACGTGGTTTAATTGGTTTTAGAACCGAGTTCTTAACCGCAACCACTGGTACAGGTTTAATGAATTCAACTTTTGATGCTTACAAGCCGCAAAAAGCAGGCAATATTGGTCAACGCTCTAACGGCTCGTTAATTTCTATGAATCAGGGTAAGGCCGTTGCTTATGCAATTTTCAACCTGCAAAAATCAGGAAAATTCTTTGTTGAGCATAATACTGATATATACGAAGGTATGGTAGTTGGTATTCATGCACGTGATAAAGATTTGGTGGTTAATGTCATGAAGGGCAAGCAACTCACGAATGTGCGTTCGTCTGGTACCGATGAGGCAGTGTCATTAACACCTGCAATCAAGTTAGATCTTGAACAAGCGCTGGAGTTTATTGATGATGATGAGCTAGTAGAAGTAACACCAAACGCTACCCGTATTCGTAAGCGTCTGTTAAGTGAAACAGACCGTAAAAGAGCGCGTAATAAAAACGCTGGCTAGAAAACAAAACGATTGATTATTGGTATACTAATCCGTTATGGACAGTATCCTTAATTTCTTTGTTAAACAGAAAAAACTCGCCTTAGTTTTTACCATCAGTGTGATTGCACTTGGGTTGTTATCGCTCAATAGCATCCAAAGGGATCAATTCCCGGCGGTTGATTTTGAGGTTATGTCTGTTTCAACCTCGTATCCAGGCGCATCGCCCGAAGATGTCGAGCAAAATGTAACCAATGTCATTGAAGATGAGCTGGGTAATATTTCAGGCATTGATAAGTTTGTTTCTGTTTCTCGAGAGGGTCGCTCTAATATCACCATTACCTTGTCTCAAGATGTCAGCGATATTGATACGCTCAAACAAGACATTCGGAATGCGGTTAATCGGATCAAATCTCTACCTGCTGAGGTGGTTAGTCTGCCCAATGTACGAGATCAAAAAACCTCAAGAAAAAGCATTATTAAGATTAGTATTGGCGCCCAAGGCTTATCTTATGCTGAGTTAAGGCAAATCACCGACAACATTGCTGATTCTCTTGAGTTGGTTTCAGGCGTTTCTGAGGTGATTAAAGATGGGTATCTTGATCGGGAAATTAAAATTAGGGTTGATCCTGAAAAACTATATCAGTACAAGCTCTCTTTGCCACAAATCATAGACGCCATTGTTAAACGCAACACGCGCTATACCATTGGCAGAAATCACAGCAAAACGGATGAAAAAATCATTGTCGTGTTGGCTAAATTTAATCAAGCAGAATCGGTTGGCGAAGTGATTGTTAAATCAACTTTTCAGGGGCCGGTCGTGCGCTTAAAAGACATTGCGCAGATTGAAAGTGGTAATGTGGAAGAAAAATCAATTATTCGAGTGAATGGTAAAAAAGGCTTTATTTTACGAGTGCGCAAACAAGAACAAGCCGATGTCATCACCACAGTTGATTTGGTTAAGGAGAAAATCACCGAGCTTAATCATAAATATGCGAATCAACTGCAAATATTTTATTCCTCAGATTTATCAAAATATGTGCGTAATCGGCTAAAAATTGTAACCAATAACGGCATGATGGGGCTGGTTTTGGTGCTGATTGTGTTGGGTGCTTTTTTATCATTCAAAACTGCTTTTTGGGTGGCGGTAAGTTTACCGGTTAGCTTGTTGGGTACGGTTGCACTACTGGGTGCGACTGGCGAAACCATTAATCTGGTGTCATTGGCGGCAATGATTTTGGTGCTGGGCATTGTGGTGGATGATTCGATTATTGTGGCAGAAAGTATTCATCATCACAAACAACGCGGAAAAGACCGATTTGAATCTTCAATACGCGGATTCAAACATGTGATTATGCCGGTGATTACCACCATTCTAACCACCATTTTGGCGTTCTCAACTATGTTCTTGATGGAAGGCACGATGGGTAAATTTATTTATGTGATTCCGATTGTAGTGATTTTTGCTTTACTGCTGTCTTTCTTAGAAGTGTCGATTGCTTTGCCGGCGCATTTGGCAAGTTCATCTGAAAAAATTAAAACCAGCCATTGGTTTGATGCAGTCGAAGTATGGTTTGAAGGCTTTTTAGCGGTTGTACTTAAATGGCGCTATGTGGTGATCGCAGTCTTTGCATTAACCTTAGCGGCTTCTTTGTATTTTGCCAAAGCTAACATGAAATTTGTGCTTTTCCCAGCCATAGGTGTGGACACCATTAACGCCAGATTGCAAATGCCAGCAGGCAGTTCACTGGGTCATACCGAATCAGTCAGCAAACAAATAGAAACACTAATCAATGAAGTGGTCGGCGAAGATTTAGAGTCGGTTACTACGGATGTGGGTAAGTATTTTACGCATGTGGCTAGATTTACCATTGAATTATCGCCGTCGAGTGAAAGAGCGCAAACCTCTAAAGCTTTGCTTAAAAAACTCAAAGCAAGGGCGGGGGAAGTAATATTAGCTGACAAACTCAAGTTTTCCATTAGACGACCTGGTCCGCCTCAAGGTGAGGATGTGGAAATTAATTTAGTGGGTAGTGACAATATTCAGCGTCAAGCCGCCGCCGATAAGCTGGAGAAAATATTATCCTCGATTGAGGGTTTGGACAATATTAATCGTGATGATGAGCCGGGTAAGGCACGTATTGAAGTGGTGCTTGATTTTGAACAAATGGCCCGATTGGAAGTTGATTTTCCTGTGGTCAGTCAGTATCTAAAAACAGCCTTTACCGGCATTGATGTGACCGATATGCGCGAAGGTCAAAACGATGTGAATTTTAGAATTTATTTTGGCGATGGTCAGCACTCACAAGACTTTATTCAATCTTTGAAAGTCAACAATCGTCAAGGCCATTTAATACCAATTTCGCAATTCTCCAGTATTCGACAAATTGCAGGCGAGCCAGATTTTAACCACTTTAACGGCCAACGCGCTACTTTGGTTAGTGGCAGTGTTGATGATGAAATTACCACCGTAGGCAAAACAATGGATGAGGCTTTAGCGCGTTTAGATTTGGCCAATAATTTCCCCAATATTCGTGTGATTGGCGAGGGTGGCGCCAAAGAGACTAAGCAGTCTATGGACAGCTTTAAACGGGCATTCGTGATGGCAATTTTTGGTATTTTCTTGCTTTTAGTGTTGTTGTTTAATTCTTACACACAGCCACTTTTAGTGCTTAGTGCGATCCCATTCTCGGTGATTGGCGTTATTTGGGCATTTTTCTTACACGGCGAAACCCTCAGTTTTTTTGCCATTTTAGGCACGTTGGCTTTGGTCGGTGTGATTGTGAATGACTCATTGGTGTTGGTCTCGCATCTTAATTATTTAAAGGAAAAAGTGGTTGACAGTGCAACTTCAGCACACGGATTTATTGTTAAGGGTGCGAAGGATCGTTTGCGTGCGGTGGTGCTAACAACACTCACCACTTTGGCGGGCGTTATCCCTTTGGCTTATGGTATTGGTGGTACCGATTATATCTTGCAACCGATGGCATTATCATTGGGCTATGGACTAATTTTTGGTACGGTAATGACTTTGGTTCTATTGCCTTGCTTGTATCTCATTAATCATGATTTTGTCAACTGGATTAAGCACTTTAGAAAATCCACTTAAGGCTTTAAAGTGACCATCGTCGGTGATAAGCAGACTTTGTCACTACAAGCTTGTAAGGCTAAGGATAGAGTTGGCACAACATAATCTTTTGAGCGTTGAGTGAGTTTAAGTTTAATGCTAAGCTGATTCTTATAAATCGAGATTTTATCTTTTGAAAAGCCCAATTGAGCCAACTCACCTTTGGGATAAGATAATGCTTTGATTGACCAATTTTTGTCATCATTATTGGTGATTTCTGTGGCAACTAATGAATCCTGTAATGGTTGGTTAGAGTTGATATGCCAAAGCGGCTTTAGCGTTAAAGCAACCATAATTTGATTGTCATCCAATATTTTTGTCTGTATTCGAATACGACCATCGTAAGCATACTGGATGGCCGATCTTTCAGAAAAAATCGCATGACTAAAGCCCAAAATAAATGAACTGTGACTGTAAGGGTTTTGGCTAATACCCGCTGAAAAAGCGCCTAGTAATTGTTTGCTTTGTTGAGCGAACGCCCGTTCAGTTGTTCGGTTGTTTAGTTTAACCAACACTTGGTATGCCAGGCCATTAGTGGATGGCGTGGCCCCGTCTTCAGATTCTTTATA
>DQNX01000013.1 GCA_015658965.1 Gammaproteobacteria bacterium | reverse complement strand
TGAGCCAGTCTGCTTTAAAAAGTTTTTTAGTTGAGGCGATGACTGATGCCAAAAAACAAGATATTTTATTTTCTGTGCACCTGAAAGCCACCATGATGAAAATCTCTGACCCGATTATTTTTGGTCAAGTGGTTAAGGTCTTTTTTGCGCAGGTATTTAAAAAACATGCATTGGTGTTTAAGCAGTTAGGTATTAATGCCAACAACGGCTTGGGCGATGTCCTTGCTAAAATTCAAACCCTTGAGGCCAGCCAAAAATCGCAAATTGAAGCGGATATTCAAGCAGCCTATGCAGCGCAGCCTGACGTGGCAATGGTTGATTCTGATCAGGGTATTACCAATCTTAATGTACCCAGCGATGTGATCGTTGACGCCTCTATGCCAGCGATGATTCGAGCATCGGGGCAAATGTGGAATAAGCACGCCCAGCTGCAAGACACCCTGGCTATCATCCCTGATCGCAGTTACGCAGGCGTTTTTCAAGAAACCATTAGCTTTTGCAAACATCATGGTGCGTTTGATCCAGTCACCATGGGTTCGGTGGCCAATGTGGGTTTAATGGCGCAAAAGGCGCAAGAATATGGCTCGCATGACAAAACTTTTCAAATGTCAGCAGCTGGCACGGTGCGTATTATTTCTGCAGATAAAGCGGTATTACTTGAGCAATCAGTCGCCGAGGGTGATATTTTTCGCATGTGTCAGGTAAAAGATGCGCCGATTCAAGATTGGGTCAAGCTAGCAGTAAATCGTGCCAGAGCCACTAAGTCGCCGACGATTTTTTGGCTGGATGAAAACCGGGCGCACGACAGTCAAATTATCCAAAAAGTTAATCAATATTTGCAGGATCACGACACAACAGGTCTGGACATTCAAATCATGACGCCCGAAGCTGCCACAAGGACTACCTTGGCTCATATCAAACAGGGAAAAAATCTAATTTCAGTCACTGGTAATGTACTGCGAGATTATTTAACCGATTTATTTCCAATATTAGAGCTCGGCACCTCGGCAAAAATGCTCTCCATTGTGCCATTGATGAACGGCGGTGGCTTGTTTGAAACTGGCGCAGGCGGCTCAGCGCCCAAACATGTTCAGCAACTTATATCTGAAAATCACTTACGTTGGGACTCTCTGGGGGAGTTTTTAGCTTTGACGGTTTCACTTGAGCATTTAGCCGCCACATTTGAGTTGCCCAAAGCTCAAGTATTGGCAACCACTTTGGACGCTGCAACGGCGAAATTTTTAGATAACAACAAATCACCTTCGCGTAAAGTCGGCGAGTTAGACAACCGTGGTAGTCATTTTTATCTAGCGATGTATTGGGCGCAGGCGCTAGCAGCGCAAACACAAGATCCTGAATTGCAAGCGCAGTTTGTGCCGGTGGCTGAGGCATTGTCTATTAATGAGTCAGTGGTTATTGCTGAACTAAATGCAGTTCAAGGTGAGGCAGTGGAACTTGGTGGTTATTACCAGCCTAATTCAGCATTGCTTACAAAGGTAATGCGCCCAAGTGCTACTTTAAATAAATTGATTGAGTTTATATCATAGTATTATTTACTACTAATAGTGTTGAAAAGCGTTATCAGTGGGGTATTATTAATTGAAAGTGGATAATAATTTTAACTATAACTATAACAATCCATCGGGAAGATTAAATGAAAAACATAACAAAAGTAATTGTAATCGCTACCGTAGTTGCAGCAACATCAGCTTCAGCTTTCTTTGGCGGCAATAACAACGGCTACGGTAACAACAACTGGGGCGGCTCTAACTGGGGTCCTTTTAACGGCAACAACAACTGGGGTCCTTTCGATTCAGGTTCTA
>DQNX01000089.1 GCA_015658965.1 Gammaproteobacteria bacterium | reverse complement strand
TAAAAACTATTTAGTACAAATGGGTTTTGACAACGTTAACGACTTAGGCTCTTTTAGAAATTATAACTGCGAATAATCTCTAAACAGCCTTAATAATATTAAGCAATTATCTCACTTAGCTTGCTAAAATAACCCAATAAGTATTATTTTTCAGGTCGTTGCAAATGAGAGTAAAAAGTAAGTGGCACAAAACCCAAGTTAAAACCATTGAGGATATCGGTGGCGCTATGGCATTTATTTGCTGGCGTATTACCAAAAATCACCTTGAAGATTTGATCAACGAAGGCTTTGTGATTGAAAAAGAACAAGTCTTTGATGTGATTAGCGAGTACTTGTGCTTCCTTATTCAATGCATTGATCGACTGGTATTCAAAACGCTTGATACTGAGCAGCGACAAGCGCTCATCAATAAGTTGGCCAAACAATCTGCTTTTTATTATCAAGAGAATAAAGAAGATCGTATTGGTGAAGGTAATCACTGGAAAGCATTTATAAGCACTTACAATCAACGCTCACAAGATTATTCAGATTATGACTTTGTTAACAATGAGCCGGATTATCATTTTTTAAGATACTTTGCTGAAAAGGTCAAATTAGCAATGACCGATGTTGATGAGAAATGGATTGTTCAGCAAATGATTGAAATTCAAGCGCCAAAAGCATTTGAAAAAATCAGTGCAAGTGTTACTGACTTAGTATCAGTCAATAGCATTGTGACCAAAACAGAGCAAGTCAAGCAAAAAAAGAATAAAGTACCTCGCTCAAAGCGCAAATCCACGCGTCAAGATCTTAGCTATATCAACAAATCATCCAGCGATGATATCGTCTAGACTTGTACTTTCCAGCATCGTCCATAGGAAGTTTTTTATAACCAAGAGATACCTAAAAAATCTATGATTACAATGTGCACCCGTTGTGGCGGGCTTAATAAAATTCCGACTGAAAAGTTATCTAATAACCCCAACTGTGGAAAATGTAAAAATCCACTGTACCAAGGCACCCCTATTTCAATGACTGGTACCCAACTGACGCGTGCCATTGAGAAAACTGATGAATTACTAGTGGTGGATTTTTGGGCAACTTGGTGCGGTCCTTGTCAGCAATTTGCATCCACCTTCAAAGCGGCCGCTTCTCAACTCGAACCTAAAGCGCGTTTTATAAAAATTGAAACCGAAGCCGAACAGGCCATTTCGGCTAAATATAACATTCGTTCAATCCCCACGTTAGTCATCTTTAAAAATGGCAAAGAAATTGACCGCGTATCTGGCGCACTCAGCGCACCAGATTTTAGCAATTGGGTAAATAAATACGCCTAAATACTCATTGCTAATATTTGCTAAATTTTATAAAATTGAGCATAAACCGGCATTTTAAGCTACATATCACTGAATAATGCCAATTTTTACTAAATTTAAAGATTTTTAAAGGTCGTTTCGATTATTACCGAAATTACTAACTGCTTAGAAGTAATTACAATTCAAGGCTTACTATTTCGTTAATTCTCCTAATTCTGACACAATGTTATTATAAAAATTCGTCATTGGCAATAAGATGTCACACCGTGCATATCCACTTTTATTTCTTTCGAGTGTGTGGTGATAACAACTTCAACGTTAAATTGAGAAAAACCGCCTAATGTGTTTGTCCCTTACTTTAATTCGCTTGACACACAGCTTGCGGCAGTCAGATCTTTTTATTAACAATAAATTCTATCAGGCCAGTTAAATCTGAAATCGTTCTAGCAGTGTAACGAGTCATTATGATCGGCTCATGAACAGTACCTAAACTATCTAACCACTTATAATCATCCATTCGTCAATATAGCGACCATTTTTAATATCTTCTAGTGATTCAAGTATATCTTCATAATAATTTTTTAAATTACTTGATGAGCAACACCTCCTTTAACAGCTTGACTTATAAATTACTGAATTTAAACGAACACTGGTAATATTCACTGCAAAATCTTAGTGTTAGTTTGTTTAAACATACGACATAATAATTTAGACAAAAAAATACCCAAGCCTTAAAAAGACTTGGGTATTTTGAATTTAAAGCCTAGCAATGTCCTACTCTCACATGGGGAGACCCCACACTACCATCGGCGCTAAGTGGTTTCACTACTGAGTTCGGGATGGGATCAGGTGGGGCACACTCGCTATTGTCACTAAGCAAACTGTTTGCTTCATTGACTTAACCTTTTGTTAAGTTAGAAGCTAATTAAAAAGTTTTTAT
>DQNX01000072.1 GCA_015658965.1 Gammaproteobacteria bacterium | reverse complement strand
TCCGAGACGGCTCAATGATTGGCCTAAATGCTGAGATTCTAAAGCAGTACTTAGAGTACATTACTAATGTACGTATGAACGCACTTGGCCTTACGCCAATTTTTGACGAATGCGCTAACCCCCTACCGTGGATCAACCATTGGCTAGAGTCTGACAATGTACAAGTTGCCCCGCAAGAAACTGAAATCACTTCTTATCTGGTAAGTGCTATTGACAATACCATGAAAGCTGACGATGCTGATTTCGGTGATTTTAAACTTTAACCCATGTTTAGAATCGATGTTGAAAACATCAATGGAAAAACTGAATCACTGTATGTGTATGGTGAGCATTCAATCTTAACAGAGCTCGAAGAACACAACGTGGTGATTAATCACTCTTGTCGACAAGGACATTGTGGCAGTTGTATCCTGAAACTATTGTCGGGCGATGTCATGCATCAAGATTGTTTGGTGCCACTCTCACAAGGGGAAATACTGGCTTGTCGCGCTACGCCAATTACTGATATCAAAATCGGATTGAGGGATTATTAGAGGCCTTTGCATAAATATGAATAACCACCGAAGCACCATCTTCCAAGTTAATGAAATCTGTCACTTTGCTCTGTTCAGTACCCTCTTGAGGGGTATTAATCGTCCCTATTTATACAAAGGTCTCTATTAGTTAATCGTTTGACTATTGAGATACTGTAAGACCTCATTGACATTGCCTTTAAACACCACGCGATCTTTCTTTTTCTGAATTTGATAATCATACATTGGGTCGTAATAATCCACCAACAATGTCTCAACCACAGGATAAAATCCAGTGGGTTCATTAAGTTCTTTATATCGATCAAGCGCATTATTTACCAACACCTGTATAGATTTGTAGCGCTCTAAGCCTAAGCGTCTTTGAATTTTTTCCAAGCTTTTAAGCCAATAATTAGAAAAATTATCAAATCCATGTACACTATCTTGGGTAATAAAATCTTGATGCATGTTAATCACATAAGCATCCATACTGACTTTTAGGCGTTCCTCAACACTGGCTTCAAGCAAGATCAACTGCACTTGAGAGGTTTTACGCTGAATGCATTGTGGAATATGCACAGTACCCACGTTTGAGCCCTCATCTTCAAACACCAAGTGCGACTGATTTTGGTGTTTAATAAGCTCGATTGCCAACGCGTTTTCAAAGTTAATTTGCGTGGGTTGTGCGGTGGTGGTGTTACCAAAGGCCGATCCTCGATGATTTGCCAAACCTTCAAGATCAATCTTGTCTTTAAGTTTATCGAGTAATAATGTTTTGCCACAACCTGTTTGCCCACCAATGACAATCGGTGTAATTTTATCCATGATTCGATCGGTTTCATCAATCAAAAATCGGCGTAAGGCCTTGTATCCACCTTTGATGCGTGGATAGTTAATCCCAGAAGTTTCATAAATCCACTGTTGAGCGATTTGGCTACGTAACCCACCACGAAAGCAGTAAAGTGCCCCATTTGGGTGGTTTTTGATAAACTCAAGCCAAGCATCAATCCTGGCTTGTTTGACACTGCCTTGGACCAATTCATGCCCAAGTTCAATCGCTTTTTTCTGGCCTTTGTTTTTATAACAAGTACCCACCAGTGTTCGCTCTTGATCGTTCATCAAGGGTAGACTTTGCGTAAAAGGAAAAGCACCCTGATCAAACTCTATCGGTGCACGAGTATCAATCAGTGCTGTATCGCCAACAAATAGCTGGGTAAAGTCGTCTAGTTGCGTGAGCTCATTAGACATTGATTTGCACTAAAGGCTGATTATTATCAGCCTTGGTAATCTCACCAATGGCTTCTAATTCAAAGCTGGCTGCTTGCATTATGGCGTCAAATTCATTAATGGCCTCATCATTAACCATAATCAACAAGCCGCCACTGGTTTGTGGATCGCAAATAATGGATTGCACTTCAGCCTGCATAGCGCTAAGGTTGTGTCCATAGCTATCAAAGTTGCGTTGTGCACCACCGGGTGAACAGCCATTGGCCAAGTAATCTTTAATATTTGGTAGGAGGGGTACTTTATTGTAATCAATCGTTGCCGATACTTTCGAGCCAAGACAGACCTCGGTTAAATGCCCACCAAGACCAAACCCAGTGACATCGGTAATGGCATTAACACCATCAATCTTTGCCAGTTTAGAGCCGATATCATTTAGCTGGCACATGGTATCAATGGCGCGTTTTTCATCTTCTTTGGTGATTTTCTTTTGTTTTTGTGCGGTGGTAAGAATGCCGATACCTAACGGCTTGGTTAAATATATCTTGTCACCCACTTGTGCTTTTGAATTTTCTTTCAGGTGTTTAATAGCGACTCGGCCAGTAACTGCCAAGCCAAAGATCGGCTCAGGCGCATCAATGCTGTGACCCCCTGCCAAAGAGATCCCTGCTGCAATACAAACACTGCGACCACCTTCAATCACTTGTCGGCCAACTTCGGGCGGTAGTTTGTCCAGCGGCCAGCCAAAAATGGCAATGGCCATCATCGGTGAGCCACCCATGGCATAAATATCACTAATGGCATTGGTGGCTGCGATACGCCCAAAGGTAAATGGATCATCGACAATCGGCATAAAGAAATCTGTGGTACTGATAATCGCCTCACCATTACCCAGATCATACACTGCAGCATCATCTCTAGAGGCGTTACCAACGAGCAACTTTGGGTCGTCAATTTCAATTAGTGAGGATTCTAAAATCGTATCCAGCACTTTAGGCGAGATCTTGCAACCACAGCCTTGGCCATGACTGTATTCAGTAAGTTTGATTGATTGCATTGCTGTGTTTAGTTGATACCTGCGTATTCTTCTTCTAACTTTTTATAGAGCTGTTCTGGTGTGAAATCAGGGTGTTCGTCCATAATATTAAAAGCCACCACATTGTCTTCAACCGCATCCCAAATCTTCACATAGGTGCCCTCTTTATAACCATGATCTTGCCTGAAGGTATTGAGCTGATTTTTAACAAGGTAGCGTCTGTAAAGCTCTGGTACATCCATACCCATGGTGGCAATCGCTTTGAAGAATATACTGGTAATTTCATACAACGCATTTTGTGATTTATCCACATTAGCACCAGCGGCGGCGGCCACCATTTTTTCTAAAATCTCCACCATTAGCTCTGGGTTAGGATCCCTCTCAGGCTCTATATTTTCATAGGCTTCAGCAAAACCACTGTCACCAAAGTGAATGGCCTCAGACATAATAAAATGCCAAATATCAACCAACTCGACTTTGGCATTATCTAAATCATGCGGGCCTTCAATGTCTTTCCAGTGCTTCCAATTAAATGAATCAATCGCCTCAGCAGCCTCCATATAAATACAACGAAGCCATGAAATTTGACGCCCTTCTTTGGTAGCGCCTTCGGTCCATATAATGCCATTAGTGGCGTCATTGAGCTTTTGCTGTAACTCGAACATTTGCTTGATTTGATTCATGAATAAAACCTTATAATAATGTGAAATTTAACGTTAAATTATTATACAACTGAGTGTGAGTAAAAAGCTAATTAATTGTGATTTAGGTGAGTGCTTAATTCCTAGCCCTGATGCAGATATTATGCCACTGATTGGTATGGCAAATATCGCTTGTGGTGGGCATGCGGGCAATGATGAGAGTATGATCAAGACCCTTAAACTTGCTAAACAGCATCGCGTAAAAATTGGCGCACACCCCAGTTATGCCGATCAAAGTAATTTTGGCCGTGTTAGTCATCCTCTAAATAATGAAGAAATGTATGATTTGATTTATCAGCAAGTCTTACATTTTCAAAAGCTTTGCGATGATAACGATACCACGCTTGAGTATGTCAAACCGCATGGTGCGTTATATCATGACATGATGGAAAAACCATGGATACTTAATGTCATCGTTAAGGCGATTCAGGCGATTGATCAAAATTTAAGCTTGGTGGTGCAAGCCGGTGTTAAAAATTTCGGAAATAATGCAAACGTGACTTTTTTGCATGAAGTATTTGCCGACAGAGGCTATAACGGTGTTGAAATGCTTGCGCGTGGTGAGAAAGGCGCTGTCTTAGAGGATGCTAATGCCATTGTTGAGCAGTATCAGCGTTTTTTAATTGAAGAATCTTTTAATATTGATACTATATGTTTTCATGGTGATAATAAAGCCTCTGTAGAGGCACTAATAAGGCTTAAAAATGCATAATATCATTTCAGCAGGGGAAAACTCACTACTGATTTATTTTGGCAATAAGATCGATGCTAGCCTGCCTAAAAAAATCGGAAATTTTGCAAGTCAACTAAAAAACACGCTAGATGATGTTGTTATTGATGTTATCCCTGCTAACACTTCGTTACTAGTGAGTTATGATTTAAATAAAATTAGTTTTCAGGATTTTTTTGACAAAGTATCGACGCTTTTAGGCCGACAAGATTCTGTCGGCACTAATGCGGAATCACAAACAACACACATTCCCGTTTATTATGGCACTGAGGTTGGTTTAGATCTTGAGCGTTTGTTGGCTGAAAAAAATCTAGATTTAAAGACTTTTATTGAGATCCACACAGCACCAGCCTATTTAATTTATGCCATTGGTTTTAGCCCTGCTTTTGCTTATTTGGGTGAAATTGATGAGCGTATTCAAGCGCCTAGATTGGCCACGCCAAGAATCAAAATCCCTGCAGGCAGTGTCGGCATTGCCGAGAGCCAAACGGCCGTCTACCCGACTGATTCATCCGGTGGCTGGAATATTGTGGGACGAACCTTGCTA
>DQNX01000018.1 GCA_015658965.1 Gammaproteobacteria bacterium | reverse complement strand
TTCCGTTGGGGTATGAGCTGGTTCATCTTCTCTGAAGTGATGTTCTTTGCTGCCTTCTTTGGCGCCTTGTTCTATGCAAGACAACTTTCAGTGCCGTGGTTGGGTGGTGCAGATAACAACATCTTCACCCCAGACTTGTGGAATGCGTTTAGTGCATCATGGCATCAGATGGCATTCATGGCACCAGGTTCTGTTACTGATATCCCACTTCAATCAGGCACAGTGATGAGCTTCCCTGCTGTTCCTGCTACTGGCATAGAAACAGCAACACCAGCAATGGTGGTGAATCCATGGGGCTTACCAGCACTTAATACTGCTTTACTATTGGCGTCAGGCGTAACATTAACTTTTGCTCACCATGCATTACGTGCAGGCCATCGCAATCAAATCGTCGGTTGGCTGGTTGCTACCATTGCTTTGGGTGTTGCATTCCTAGGCTTCCAGGTTATGGAGTATGGCCATGCTTATGAAGATGGTTTGAAATTAACTTCAGGTATTTACGGCTCAACTTTCTATATGCTAACGGGTTTCCATGGTTTCCATGTAACCGTTGGTGTCATCATGTTAACGGTTATTTTGTACCGTGTTCAGAAGGGTCACTTTAGCGCAGACAACCATTTCGGATTTGAAGGGGTTGCTTGGTATTGGCATTTTGTAGACGTGGTTTGGTTAGGCTTATTTGTTTTTGTTTACTGGCTATAATACAGCCCAGAAACAATAAAAAGGCCCCTTTATTGGGGTCTTTTTTTTAGAATTAAAAAAGGAGTTGTTATGACAGGAGTGATCGTAGTAATTATTATTATTGCTATATTAGTAGCACTGGGTTTTGGCTTGATTGGCTTGGTTAAGGGCGGTAAGCAAGGATCTGACAAGATGTTTAAATCTTTAGTAACGCGCGTTGCCTTGTCGGTTACGCTGTTTATTTTTGTGATGTTTGCTGGTTACATGGGCTGGATTACGCCCAATGCAGTTATGGTAGATGCGCCCATCGTGCAAACACAAACCAATTAATGATTAAACGTAGTTTTATCCTACCAGGGGTATTAATCTTATTGACCGTTTGGGGTTTGGCGTCGCTGAGTTTTTGGCAGCTAGACCGTGCGGATCAGAAGCGCAGCATTGAAGCCGCTATTGTTTTGGCGCAATCCAGTCCCGCTCAGCGGGTTAGAAACGATGAAATACTCTCCAAGGAGCACTACCAGGTGTTGCTGGATGGTTATTTTGATACGAACAAACAGTTTATCTATGACAATCAAATTGTCAAAGGTAATGCAGGCTACTACGTTTTAACCCCCTTTGTTATCAATGAAAAAACAGCAATTTTGGTGAATCGTGGATTTGTGCCTTGGCATGGAAAACGCGGTGAGCTGGTTGATATTACAATCCACAATCAGCCGACGACCATTAAAGTCAGCCTGATTACACCCAAACAACGCATTGAGCTCACACAGTCTACCATCAATACAACTTTTCCAATACTGATTCAGTCGCTAGACATTGAGCAACTCTCGCAATTATCTAATTATCAGATTGTCCCCATGTTGGCGCAACTTGATATCAAAGCAAACAATGGTTTCTTTAGGCAGTGGCAGCCATTTTATGGCAGTGTTGACAAGCATTTAGGTTACGCGTTGCAATGGTTTTTGATGGCCTTAGTGCTGAGTATTATTGCCATTCGACTGCTCATAAAAAATAGTAGGAAATGATCCATATCAAGAGTTTGTGATTAACTTGACGGTCTCATGAGTTCTATGTAGAATTGGTATCTATTTTTAAAAACCTGCAATGACAAGGGTATTAACGAATCGAGGAAAGGTTTAATGAGTTTAATAGAAAGATATGATTTAAAAGTGGTGAGGTATTTCATCGTCATGGCCTCAATTTATTTGGTTATCGGCACTTCAATTGGTGTCTATATCGCTTCAGAGTTGGCTTGGCCTTTTTTAAACGATCTGGGTACTGATTTACCTTATTTCCAGTTTGGCCGGCTAAGACCGCTACACACCAATACAGTGATTTTCGCCTTTGGCGGCTCGGCACTCATGGCGTCCGCTTTTTATATTGTTCAGCGTACTAACCAAACCAAGCTTTGGTCTAATAAAATGGCGTGGTTTACATTTTGGTCGTGGAATTTGGTGATTCTTTTAGCCGTAATCACCCTGCCTTTAGGTTTGACTCAATCAAAAGAGTATGCCGAACTAGAATGGCCAATTGATATCCTTCTTACCGTATCTTGGGCGAGTTATATGTATAACTTCATCATGACCATTCACATTCGTGACCGCAATAAAGTACCACACGTGTATGTGGCCAACTGCTTCTTTATGGGGATGATGGTGATGATAACTTACCTTCACGTGGTTAATAACCTGTCTATCCCCGTTGAATGGTTCAAATCTTATTCAATTTATTCCGGCGTACAAGATGCTATGATTCAGTGGTGGTGGGGGCATAATGCGGTTGGTTTCTTCTTAACTGCAGGCTTCTTAGGCATGATGTATTACTTTGTACCAAAACAAGCACAGCGTCCGGTGTATTCTTACCGTTTATCAGTGATCCACTTTTGGTCTTTGATGTTTGGTTATGTGTGGTTAGGCGCACACCATCTTCAGTATACCGCATTGCCAGATTGGGCAGGCTCACTCGGTGCAACCATTTCTTTAGCAATGATCATCCCATCATGGGGTGGTGCAATTAATGGTGTTTTAACTCTGTCAGGTGCTTGGGAACGCTTACGTGAAGACTATATTCTGCGTTTCTTAATTATGTCATTGGCATTCTATGCCATGACTACTTTCGAAGGTCCAGTGATGGCAGCCAAAACAGTTAACGCTTTATCGCACTATACTGACTGGACCATTGGCCACGTACACTCAGGTGCGCTTGGTTGGAATATCATGGTAGCTTCAGGTGCGCTTTATCACATGATTGAAAAAATCTTTAATGTGAGGTTGTCGCAAAAACTATTGGCCGTTCATTTCTGGGTTCACACCATCGGCACAGTGACTTACATTGTTGCTATGTGGGTATCGGGCATTATGCAAGGCCTGATGTGGAGAGCGTACGATGAGTACGGCACATTGGCTTACACGTTTGCTGAATCAGTATCAGCCATGCACCCTTATTATGTAATGAGAGCGGCAGGCGGTGTACTGGTGGTATTAGGTGCAATCACCATGTTGATCAACATTATTATTACCATTCGTAAAGCAAGCCAGGAGCAAACCTCTGCTCAAGCGGCAACAGCATAAGGGGAGAGAGTAATGGCAAACCAAAACGGTAAAGAAAGCTTACAAACTAAACTGGAAAAAAACGTTTTCGCAATGTATTTATTTATGGCAATGGCGGTGTCATTAGCCGGTATTGTTGAGATTGTACCTTTGTTTACCAACCCTGATACAGTGAAAGACGAAGTGGTCATGGCGGATGGCTCAACCAAAAGTTTGTTATGGCAACGCGGCGATAAAAAACTATCAGACTGGAAGCCGGGTGATGGCGTACGCCCTAATACGGCATTAGAGTTGGCGGGTCGTGATATTTATCAGCGTGAAGGTTGTTACTTATGTCATTCACAAATGATCCGCCCCTTCAGAGATGAAAAAGAGCGCTATGGCCATTTCTCTCTAGCGATAGAATCTGTGTACGATCATCCATTCCAGTGGGGCTCTAAACGTACAGGCCCTGATTTAGCACGTGTAGGTGGTAAGTATTCAGATGAGTGGCATATTTTGCACATGCGTCATCCGCAAGCATTGGTGCCAGAATCAGTCATGCCAAAGTATCGATTTTTAGACAAGGCTTATGTGGACGGCGAAAGCATTCAAGCACATATGGAAGGTCTAAGAAAAGTCGGTGTGCCTTATACCGATGGGGACATTGCTGAAGCCGCAGGTCTGGTCAAAGGTAAAACCGAAATGAATGCCATGGTAGCGTATTTACAATCATTAGGCAATATGATTAAATTTGAAGATGGCGTGGTTTACCGCGAGTAATGACACCGATTGATAAAATTGGCGTGGTCACAGTACTCATCCTATTTGTTTTAATGGTCAGTGCTTATTTTTATGCTTTTAGGCCCAAGAATAAAAAGAAATTTGAAGAACTGAATAACTTTGTTAATAAAGAAGATTAGAGAGAGGAGAGTAATAGTGGGCGAACATAAGAATCCATTTCCAGGCGAAAATAACACGGGTCATTTTTGGGATGATGATAATGATGTTAGAGAGTTAAACAACCGTCCGCCAAGATGGTATATGTGGGCACTTTATTTAGGCCTAATTGCCATTCCTATTTATTCGTTTTACTATCCAACCATTCCTTGGTTTGGAGAGAATACTAAGGGCTCGGGTAATTGGACACAGATTGTTGAGATGAAAGAAAGCGTTGCTCAACTTGAGCAATATCGAGAGACCAAGTTTGCTGATCAAGAAAAAGCCATTGCTGAGCGCTCTTTAGAAGATATTCTGCGTGATGACGAGCTTACAAACTACGCCGTTAAAACCACCAAAGTACTATTTGGTGACAACTGTGCGGCTTGTCATGGGGCGGCTGGCCAAGGCAATGATGGCTTCCCAGTGCTGGCAGATGACGACTGGCTTTATGGCGGTACTATTAAGCAGATCAGCACCTCAATTACTAATGGTCGCAAAGGCAACATGCCAGCGCGGATGATGGGTATTTCAGACGCTGACGCAGACACATTAGCCACCTTCTTAATTGAAACAGGCAAAGGCGTACACGGAAAACCAAACCCAGCCTCTAAGGCTTTGTATATGACCAAAGGCTGTATTGGTTGCCATGGCCCAACCATGAAAGGCAACGTATTTATGGGCAGTGCCAATTTAAGCGATGGTATTTACCGTTTTAAAGCGGACGATCAAAAAGCATCGGTTATTCGCACGATCTTGCAGGGTGTCAATCAAGGCCACAAACCACTCACACAAGATGCGGTTATGCCGTCATTTGGCACATCAGGCGTGGTTGACAAAAACCAAATTAAAAAGTTAGCCGTATACGTTCACCAACTGGGTGGTGGCGTTGCTGTTAAGCCAAAACCAAAACCGAAAAAAGTAGTGGCCTCAGCATCAACGGCCAAAGCGGCCAATGCCAGGAGCGGCAAAGAGCTCTATGCAAAATGTCAAGGTTGTCATAATGTTGGCGTAGGCGGTGCCCCTAAATATGGGGATAAAGCAGCTTGGGTACCACGCATTAAACGCGGTGTTGATGATTTGTTAAAAGTGGCTAAAGCCGGTAAAGGCATGATGCCACCAAAAGGCACTTGTATGGATTGTACCGATGATGAGCTTAGAGCCGTTATTCAATATATGATGGAAAGCGCAGGCCCTTGATTTTAAGCACGGTATAAAAAACTGAACAAAAATACCCCTTTATTGGGGTATTTTTTTGTACGAATATAAGTAAAAAAAGTCTCAATATAAATACTTAATTTTTTAACAAATAATCATCGAACAATTTATCTCTTTGGGTATAATCACAATTGTTGCCGAAGTAGCACAGTTGGTAGTGCAACTGATTTGTAATCAGTAGGTCGCCAGTTCGAGTCCGGCCTTCGGCACCAGTTCCAAACCCATCGTGATTCTTTCACCGTGGGTTTTTTTATGTCCGTATTTAAAATTGCCAAAATTATCTAAAAACAGGGGTTTTGACCAGAAATTTGCACTAAAAACAGGCTTTTTAAGCCTAAAAATCGATTTTTTAGGCTTTTTTAGCGTTATTTTTCGGTGATATTGATTATATCCAAAATTTTTAACAATAAGAGCAAGCCACCAATTCGTAATATTTGTGAGGTGTTGACGCTTATTTAGCGAATAACATCAAATGCCGGATCAAGATTGAGTTTAAAGATTTCGGCCTTAATTTTTGGATTAACACGCAATTGATCAAAGTTGATTAATACCGTTTGACCCAGTGCATTTTTTAGTGAAATGGCCTGAAGCCGATTTTCTTTAAAGCCAAAACCTAAGGCTTGAGGCTGAGTGCTAGTTGTGTACCAATCAACACCCGCCTGATGATGAGAAAAGGTGGGCAGGCTTGTCAGGGTATTAGGTTTGTTAATTAACCAATACAACGGTGTATTTGAGAAGTCTTGAATTTGTTGCAAGCTGGCCTGTTCAAGTTCATTATCGACCAACCACAACTCGTTGTTATTCAGTAATAAAATTTGTTCATTCGGCTGTGTGGTGTGCCAACGCAGTTGTTGCGGACGTTGGAATGCCAAAGTGCCTGAAGTGGTTTGAATCAGTGCATTTGTTTCGCTCAAGGTGATTTGAGTAAAGTTGGCTTTGAGTGACTCAAGCGAGTTAAAAAAATCAGAAAACGTGTTATTAGCGCCCAGCGTTGTATTGGCCCAGAAAGCGCAGAGCACAACAAGGGTTTTAATCATCGGGGTTGATTGGTTCTGGCGCCAGCACTTGGCGGTTGCCCGCACTGTTCATGGTTGACACCACGCCACTGGCCTCCATGTCTTCGATAATGCGCGCCGCACGGTTGTAGCCAATGCGCATGCGTCGTTGCAGACTGGAAATAGAGGCACGACGCGATGAGGTAACAATTTGCACAGCTTCGTCATATAGGGGATCAAGCTCGCCAGCGCTGTTGTTGGCACCACCAGTGCTCTCATGGGTATTGGCTGATTCACTGTGAGCGTTAAGAATGCCATCAATGTAATTGGGTTCAGAATTTTTCCGCAAGAAATCAACCACACGCTCAATTTCACCATCATCAACAAAGGTGCCGTGGATACGGGTTAGGTGTGAAATGCCGGGCGTCATGTAAAGCATATCGCCCATGCCCAGCAGTTGTTCTGCACCCCCCTGATCCAAAATGGTGCGGGAATCCACTTTTGAGGAAACTTTAAACGCAATACGGGTTGGTACGTTAGATTTGATCAAGCCAGTAATAACGTCAACGCTTGGACGCTGTGTGGCGATAATAAGGTGAATACCGGCAGCACGTGCTTTTTGCGCCAGACGCACGATCAGCGCCTCAACGCGCTTGGCTTTAGTACGGTCTTCTTGAGCAAGTGCACCCAACATATCGGCGTATTCATCAATCACCAGCATAATCAGTGGTAATGCTTCCAGTTCAGGGGCTGTTTCACCTTCTCCGGCCGTGTTTTCATTAAAAGAAGGATCCAGTAACGGCTTGCCTTTTTCTTTGGATTTTTTGAGTTTATCGTTAAAGCCTTCGATATTACGCACACCGAACTTGGCCAGCAATGAATAGCGCCGTTCCATTTCGTTTACACACCACCATAGGGCAGAAGCCGCTTGATTCATGTCGGTAACAACCGGCGTTAGTAGGTGTGGAATATCAGCATAGCAAGCCAGCTCAACAATTTTTGGATCAATCATGATCATGCGTACTTCATCGGGCTTGGCCTTGTACAGCACGCTTAAAATAATGGCGTTAATACCTACTGATTTGCCCATACCGGTAGCGCCAGCAACAAGTAGGTGAGGCATTTTTGCCAAATTAGCAATCACCGGGTGTCCATTGATGTCTTTGCCTAAACCCATCGTCAAGACCGAAGAAGCTTTGGCAAATACTTCAGAAGCGAGGATTTCTTTTAAGAAAATCATTTCGCGTTCCGCATTCGGAATTTCTAACCCAATCACTGGTTTGCCTGGGATTACATCAACAATACGCACACTTTCAACCAATAAGGCTCTGGCGAGGTCTTTGTTCAAATTCATAATTTGAGAGACTTTAACGCCAGGCGCCAGTGAAAGCTCAAACTGAGTCACGACTGGGCCGGGGGTCACGGTGGTAATGGTGACATCAAAACCAAAGTCTTTGAGCTTGATTTCTACTTGGCGCGACATCTCTTCTAATGCTTGTTTAGAGTAACCAGAGGTATTGACACTGACTTCATCAAGCAGTGATAAATCAGGCAAGCCACTCAGCGCCTTGGTGTTGAACAAATTAGAAGAGACAGGGGCGTTTTTTTTGATTTTATTGCTGGGTTTAATTTTGGCAGATTTTACTTTTGCCATCACGCCAGGCTTTGTCACATTGCTCGGTTTGGGGGTGATGACAACTTTGGTGGCTCTTGAAGCCCTCGATTTTTCTCGAAAGGTCTTAAATTTAGCCAACAAGGCGCCCAACACGCCCCCCGTTGAGGTAAAGATATTTGCCCAAGAAGCACTGCTGGCAATGCTAAAGCTAATCATCATAATGCCCAGATAAACAATGAACGAGACCGAGCCAAACAGTGTGCCAAAGTAGCCGTGCATCATATCGCCAATCCAGCCGCCGGCAGGGTCGGCCGTGTTTTGTGCCAATAGTGCCGTACTGAAGGCGATCATTATAATGACGGCAACCAGACGAATAATTGAAATAGAACGATTTGTTGGTTTTTGATTTGTATTTTTATGGATGTTATAACCCAGCCAAATTAATGATATTGGGATCAAGTAAGCACCGTAGCCTAGAATTGATAAAGAGATGTCACCCAAATAAGCACCAAAGACGCCAGCCAAGTTGATCACAGGCTCTGTGAGTGCAACATCGCCTGACCAAGGGTTTTCTGTTGGTGAGTGGGTAACAAGTGCGGCAAGATACACAGCACCCAAAGTGATCAGGCCGATAAACAATACTTCGCTCATGGCTCGAGATCGAGGTTTTTGTAAGATTTTTCTACTACTTAAGGGGGTATTTTTTTTCAAGGCGATTTCAGCTTGCTTTATAATGTTGCAGATAATAATTATTTTGTATAAGTATAAAGGATTGGTATTTAGATGAGTGAAAATAAACATTGTAAGACGTTGATTATTGGTTCAGGCCCTGCGGGTTATTCTGCGGCAGTTTATGCAGCAAGGGCAAATTTAGCACCAGTAATTGTGAGTGGCATGGAGCAAGGCGGGCAATTAATGAGCACCACGGATGTGGATAATTGGCCGGGCGATAATGAAGGCGTGCAAGGACCTGATTTGATGACGCGTATGCAGCAACATGCCGAGCGTTTTGATACCGAAATTATTAATGATCACATTACTGATGTTGATTTTTCATCTCGTCCGTTTACACTGAAAGGTGCCGGCTCGACCTATACGGCTGATTCGGTGATTATTGCCACAGGTGCAAGCGCTCGGTATTTGGGGCTAGAATCAGAAGAAGCCTTTAAAGGTAAAGGTGTTTCAGCATGTGCCACTTGTGATGGGTTCTTTTATCGTGGGCAAAAAGTAGCCGTTATTGGTGGCGGTAACACCGCTGTTGAAGAGGCTTTGTTTTTGTCTAACATTGCAGATCATGTGACGATTGTCCATCGTCGTGATAAATTCTCCAGTGAAAAAATACTGTCTGATCAACTAATTGAAAAATCAAAAAATGGCAACATTAGTATTGAATACAACCACAACCTTGATGAAGTGTTGGGCGACACCATGGGGGTGACAGGCCTAAGGCTGAAAGATAACGACGGCAACACCAAAGAGATTGATGTGCACGGCGTGTTTATTGCCATTGGTCACACACCAAATACGAGTATTTTTGAGGGCCATCTAGAAATGAAGCACGGTTATATTCAAATACAGAGTGGCACTCAAGGCAATGCCACGCAAACCAGTGTTGAAGGAGTTTTTGCAGCCGGCGATGTAGCAGACCACATTTACCGTCAAGCGGTTACTTCGGCAGGTTCAGGCTGTATGGCGGCATTGGACGCAGAACGCTTTTTAGGCGAGTAGTTTTTAAATGGCCGGTTAAATTATCGGTATAATTTGCATTTTCTGGCCACATAGCTCAGTTGGTAGAGCAAGGGATTGAAAATCCCTGTGTCCCTAGTTCAATTCTAGGTGTGGCCACCATATTCAAAACAATAAAAAAACGCACTAAAAAGTGCGCTTTTTTAATTACAAACTCGTAAAGCTTTACACGCCTGGCATGTAACTCATCACCAAGCCAATAATAATTAGCGTTAAAAATGCACCGGCTAACATTGCCATTACAACACACACTTGGGTAACACCACATTTGGGTGAACCAATTTCTTGGCCATCATACTTCATCATATTTGTTTTCTCCTCAAGATAAAAAAATAATTTTATTACTTCGATTTCAATATTAACATAATACCAATCTTTGGTATAACTATCATTAATGATTAATATTGGTCTATAGCGGGGCAAATTTTTACCCTGTTTTAAATCTATATTATAGTTAACTTATATTAGTAACTTGACATATTAGTAAATAATGATATAATAAATTCTTGTTGCCACTCTCCCCCAAGAGTTTGTATTCTCCCCTCAAGAGATATAGTGGCAACATACTCATTAACTAAGAGACAAACAATATGAAAGCAATGATCATGATTAACACAATTATACTGGCGCTATTATTAGCTGCTACCGGCGTATCTGCCGAGGTTTCTAAGCCTTACGCTGTGTTTAATCCATTAGCAATGTTTAGTTTTATGCCTAAGTCGACTGCGCAAAGTGCAAACAGCGCTTTCTACAATTATGGCAATAAAGGCTATGATTTTATAGTTGAAGAATTACCAATGCCTGTCGTTAAAGTGCCAAGACAAGTGGCCAGTTTAGAAAAAATTTAGTAAGCAACGGCTGCATTCACTGCAACATTACTTGGCTGATCAAGCAAATCACCACCCACTCTGATTTTTAATTGTTCGCCCTTAGGTTTTACACGCATACGGGTTGTAATCTGTTGACCCTTGTAATACAGTTTGAATCGATAACCTTGGAGTATTTTTAAAACTCTTTTTTGGTAAGTTATATTCCAGCAGCCTGATGACGTTACAGCGTGACAAAGCTGGCTGATTTTTTTGATGCTGTAATTCATATAGATGGGCTCAATTTAATTAATCTTAGCCTCAATCACCTGTGTTCTTGCAAATACATTGCTAGAAAAAAGAAACAATGTTATTAAAAGTGATGATATTCCTTTGTTGGCATGCTGTTTAACATTTTTACGCATCCTTCTTAATCCTTATGTCGTCAATTAATTTACAATCTATATTATAGATAATTAATATTATGTTATAATATTAATAGAAGATCCTATTCTCTCCCCCGAGATACATTCAGTGATCTTTTACTAGGTAGTCGTTTTTTATTCTCCTCAAGTTTAGTTAGGCGGCTATCTCCTTCTCAATATTTAAGCACATTAAGGCAAACATAATAACAACTTGCAAGCATTATGCAAGACTATCACTAAAGTGTAATTTTATAATATAATGATAAATGGCCGGATCGACCGTAAAGCTACTGTCGTCAGCTTTTAATGCAGTAACTCTGGAGAAATGTAGTCTTGCTTGGAAGGCTGTAAGGTTTCTTGAATCAGCAAAGTACCCATGCGTACGAATTCGATAATTTCACTGAGGTCTTGGGCATTTTGCTCGTTGTCGAGCATGTCGACATCAAGCTGGGATATTTCACTAAAATCTTTGATCATTTCCAACACATCTTCGTCACTGGTGGATATTTTTTGCAGGCCTAAACCGACCAAGAACCCTTGACACCATTGAATAAGGGTGTCAGCTTGTTCTCTGAGCGTACAGTCTTCATCAGCGATTAATAGCTGAAAGTTTAGCGTTGCATCGCCTAGTTGTAATAACGTATTGTTATAAACTTGAGCAAGCTGTTCATGAGCAGATTTTTCATTGAGATTGTCAAGGTCGATACTCACTAAAATTTCATTGAGCCAATCATCGAGCGCAAGATCGGGCTTGATACAAGAAAACCCACACAAAATACCATGTGCACTGGCAATGGTATCATCGGTATTTAGCCGGTGTAAGACGTTTTTTACTTGGTCATAGTCAATTAGATTACTCATGGTTTATGACTTTCCAGCCAAGATTTCCATGACCGCCATACGCACAGCAATGCCATTGGTTACTTGTTGCAAGATAACAGACTGGCTACCCTGTGCAATCGATGAATCGATCTCAACGCCACGGTTGATTGGCCCTGGATGCATAACAATCGCATCTGGCTTTGCCAGTGCTAAGCGCTCGGTCGTTAGCCCGTAGTGATCAAAGTATTCTTGTTCGTTAGGAATGTCGGCTTCTAACATGCGCTCTTTTTGTAAGCGCAATACGATCACCACGTCACAGTCTTTTAAGCCCACCTGAATATCATCAAAACATTTAACTGAATCACAGCGCTTAGAGCCATATTGCAAGCCTACGGGTGCAATTAGGCGAATGTCAGTCGTGCCTAAGGTTTTGAGTGCTTGAATGTCGGAGTGCGCCACACGCGAATGAACAATATCACCGACAATGGCGACCGACAAGCCTTCAAAGTTTTGTTTGTGTTGACGAATGGTCAGCATGTCGAGTAATGCTTGAGTGGGGTGAGCGTTGATGCCATCGCCTGCGTTTAGCACAGAAACCCCTTGTAAATTTTCAGCCACGTGATGCGGTAAGCCATTTTGTTTATGGCGAATCACGAACATGTCAATTTGCATGGCTTTGAGCGTATGCATGGTATCGAGAAGAGATTCATTTTTTTTGGTGGCTGAATTAGCTAAGTCAACGTTAATGACATTAGCACTGGTGCGTTTGCCTGCAATTTCAAAGGTATTTCGAGTACGGGTTGATGGCTCAAAGAACAAATTAGCCACACTCATGTCATCAAGGGCTTTGGATTTTTTTAGATTGCCGTTATCGTCAATCAGGCCGTCGGCAATATCAAGAATGTGCGTTAGGTGTTTTTTGGAAAGACCTTCAAGACCTAATAAATGGATTAGCTCGCCTTCGGGATTGAGTTGAACATCGTTGCTAATCAAATCTTTTTTCATTTAACCATGTTTGCAATATTAACTGTGCTGAGCGTTTATCAACTTCACCACGTTCGGCATTTGGATGATAATGGTTGTATTTTAGTTGGTTTTTGGCGTCAAAGGAAGATAAATACTCGTCAATCATCTCAGTTTTGATGTGGTAACGTTTTTCAAGCTTTCTGGTAAATGATTTGGCGATGAAGGTCATTTCTTGTGATTTTCCATCCTTATCAAGCGGCAAACCGACGATAAATAAATCGACATCATGCGCATTGATGATTGTATCGAACCCCGCCCAATTGGTTGAGCCATTTTTATGGTGAGTTACCACTTCGATACCACTGGCTTGTCGTATTAAACTATTGGCGATGGCAACCCCGGTGCGTTTGGTACCAACATCAAAACCCAGATAAGTCTTAACACTCATAGAGCTTGCAGTTGTTGTAATAGTTGATAACCAACATAACCATCAATGGGCTTGTTATTTGCGCGTTGATAGTTACGCGCGGCACCCCGTGTTTTAGGGCCGGAGATGCCGTCGGGTTCGCCAGTATCAAAGCCCAATCGATTGAGTGAAGTTTGGATAAATTTAACGTCATCACGACTCAAAGATGGCTCAGTAATTGGCTTGGCAAGTAATTCGCCCGCACCCGCAAGCCGATCAGATAAATGACCAACAGACAAAGCATAAAGGATTGAATGGTTCCACCTTAAGATGGCCCGAAAATTACGATACGCTAAAAAAGCCGGGCCATTATAACCCATTGGTAGTAGTAATGATGCCGTCATGGTAGAGTCAGGCAAGTCTTCATTGGTTGCTGTTCGTACGCCAAGTGCTTGCCACTCATTAACGGTTTTTGTGGTGTTGAGATTGGCCAGTTGGTAATCAAAGGTTTTTGGAATGGTAACTTCTCGACCCCAGCGCTCACCTCGATGCCAGCCAATTTTTTGTAAAAAGTTAGCAGCACTAGCAAAAATATCGGCCTTATTGTCCCACAAGCCGATCTTGCCATCGGCATCGGCATCCACGCCATAAGCGGCAACGTTGGTTGGCATAAACTGGACATTGCCCATCGCCCCCGCCCAGGATCCTTGAGCATCAAGCGGGATTTTATTGTCATCAATAAGCTTGAGCAAAGCCAACAGTTGTTTGCTAAAAAACTCTGAACGTCTTTCATCGAAACTCAAGGTAGCCAAGGATCGAACCAAATTTAAGTTGCCGGTGTTGTTGCCATAGTTGGTTTCCAAACCCCAAAAGGCCACAATAATATGTGGCGGCACCCCATATTTTTGATAATTATGTTGAAAGGTGGCTTGGTGTGTTTGTAATAATTTTTTACCGTTTTTAAGTCGATAAGGGCTCACTCTTGAGCCTAAATAGCGCCAAAAATTTTGGCTGAATTCTGCTTGTGATCGATCAAATTTAATGACTTTAGGGTTGGGTGTTAAGCCACCAAAGGCTTGATCGAGGGTGATGGCTGATATGCCTTGGTTGCTTGCTTGGACGCGGATATCTGCTAAGAATGATTCAAAGCTACGCGCAGTGGTATCATCTGCATATGCGGATGTCGTTAATAACAAGCAAAAAATAAATCTTAACATGTCAAAATTATATAATGCTTAGGGCTTTATTAATCCTTATCTTTTTAGGTTTGAGTGCTTGTGGTGGTGATCGGCCAATACGGAGTATCACCGGCTCGACTATGGGTACTACTTATACGGTTAAAACTATAGGTGCAGGCGTTTCTAAAGTGCAGATTGAGCACGTCTTAGATCAAGTTGACAAAACTTTTTCAACCTGGGATGCAAATTCCGAGCTGTCTTTGCTAAATCGCAAACCGATTAATCAGTGGATTAAAGTGTCGAGTGAGTTGTTTTTTGTTTTACGTCAGTCGCAAAAAATTTATCAGCAAACCCAAGGTTATTTTGATCCTGGCATGGGGCGTTTGATTGATTTATGGGGTTTTGGTGCGACCCAAATAGGGCAAAAACCGAATCGAGTGCAAGTGGATGAATTATTGCCATTGTCCTCTATTCAGTATTTACAGTTAAACCAGGGTCAAGTAAGAAAGACCAAAGACATTCATATTAACTTGTCGGCCATTGCCAAAGGCTTTGGTGTTGACCAAGTGGCGCGTTTACTCAAGGCACATCAGCTTAAAAACTTTCTCGTTGAGATTGGCGGGGAGGTGATTGCAAGCGGTCAGCGCGGCGATCGGTATTGGACACTGGGCATCGAGCAGCCAAAAGGCACCGAGCTGATTACCATTGTCCTAAACAATCAGGCGATTGCCACCTCGGGAGATTATCGCAATTATTTTGTTTGGGAAGGTGAACGTTATATGCACATTCTTACGCCAAGCAGTGGTTTGCCTGCCCAGACAGATTTAGCCTCAGTCAGCGTGTTTAACGCCCAAACGATGATGGCTGATGCTTATGCAACTGCAATGATGGCAATGGGCAGTGAAAAAGCAACGGCATTGGCCAGACGACTTAATCTATCTGTTATATTGATATTAAACCAACAACACGATTTCAAAGTGGTAAAAATAAACCAATGAAACCCTTAGCTGAAAATTTAAGACCCCAAACGCTGGATGATTTTTTTGGTCAATCACATTTATTGAATCTCAATCACCCGCTCAAGCAAGCACTCGATCGTCAGCAATTACATTCGATGATTTTATGGGGGCCATCGGGCACCGGCAAGACCACTTTGGCGCGTATTATCGCCAGCCAAGTTGACGGGCATTTTGCACAAATGAGCGCGGTATTAGATGGAATGAAAGAACTGCGGGCGGTAGTTGAAAATGCTAAGAAATTTCAAAATATTGGGAAAAAGACACTTTTATTTGTTGATGAAATACATCGGTTTAACAAAGCACAACAAGATGGATTTTTACCGCATATTGAATCGGGGCTGATTACACTGATTGGCGCCACTACGGAAAACCCATCGTTTGAGCTGAATCGCGCTTTGCTTTCGCGCTTGAGTGTGTATGTGCTTAACCCTTTAAATACAGAGGAGCTGCTGCAGATATTAGACCGAGCTTTGACGCATGAACAACTTGAGTTAAAGGACAAAGAAATAAAAAGCCAAATTATCAATGCCAGTGGCGGCGATGCCCGTCGTTTGATTAATATGGTTGAGCAGATTTCGTTGGCACAGTTAGAGGTGCTAGACGTGCAATCAGTCAAGCAATTATTGCAAGATAAAATCAGTGTCTTTGATAAAGGTGGGGATATTTTTTATCAGCAACTTTCGGCTTTTCATAAATCAGTACGGGGCTCATCACCGGATGGTGCGCTGTATTGGATGGCCAGAATGCTGGTCGGTGGTTGCGACCCTAAAACCATTGCCAGACGACTGCTAGCCATTGCCTCAGAAGATATTGGCAATGCCGACCCTAGAGCATTAGAAATTAGCCTTAATGCGTGGGATGTGTATCAACGTGTGGGCGACAAAGAAGGCAATCGAGCCATTGCTCAAGCGGCAGTATATTGTGCTGTCGCGCCAAAATCTAACGCCGTTTACAAGGCCTTTAATCAAGCCATGAACGAGGCCAAACAGACCAGTGATTTACCCGTACCAAAGCATTTGTGCAATGCCCCCACTGGGCTAATGAACGATTTAGGTTGTGGGGAAAATTATCGTTATGCGCACGATGAGACAGACGGGATTAGTTATGGTCAAACTTACTTTCCAACAGCGTTGGGTGAGCAGCATTATTATGTGCCAACGGAGCGTGGTTTAGAGATTAAAATCAATCAAAAATTGAAACAATTAAGGGCAGCGTTATGACATTTTTACCCACAGTTTTGGCCATTGGCATTGGCGCTACCATTGGTGCCAGTGTGCGTTATTACCTAACGCAGTTTATGAATACAACTTTTGGGCCAACTTTTCCTTACGGCACTTTAAGTGCAAACATCGTTGGTTCGTTTTTAGCAGGTATTTTGGTGGTGGTTATTTTGGAAAAAGCCGCGCTTCATGAAGCTTACCGATTGTTGTTATTGATTGGCTTGACGGGTTCTTTAACCACAATGTCAACACTGTCTTGGGAGTCGATAGAAATGATCAGTTTAGGGCATTACAGCCAAGCCAGTATTAATATTTTATTAAATGTGTTGTTGTCTTTATCAGCAGCCGGTTTGGGTGTGGTGCTTACTCGGTATTTATTTGCTGCTCAATAACATCAAATAAAACGCCAGCAATATTTAAATCAAACTGCGTGTCAAGCTCGCGAATACAAGTGGGGCTGGTGACGTTAATCTCAGTAATGTAGTCGCCAATGACATCAAGCCCGACAAACATCAACCCTTTGTCTTTTAAGGTGGGGCCAATTTGTTCACATAAGTAATAATCTCTAGCGCTTAAAGGCTGGCCAACGCCAATAGCGCCAGCGGCTAAGTTTCCTTTAAAACTGCCTTTTGCCGGCAGTCGAGCCAAAGCATAATCAATCGGTTTGCCGTCAATCAAAAGAATGCGTTTATCGCCTTTAACAATATCAGTTAAGAATTCTTGGGTAATAATTTGTCGTGAGCCTTGATGGGTCAAATAGTCAAGCACTTCATCAATATTACTATCACCCTCAGTCAGTTTGAAAATATCAATGCCACCCATGCCATCCAGCGGTTTAACCACAACGGTTTTTTCTGCTTTAATAAAGGATTTAATCTGAGCCCGATTTGTACTTACAAGTGTTGTTGGCATGCAATGGGCAAAGTTGAGCGCAAATAATTTTTCATTGGCATCTCTGAGCGATTGAGGCTTATTAACAACTAAAACGCCAGTTTTTTCCGCTTGTTCGAGCAAATAGGTGGCATAAATATAATCCATGTTAAAAGGCGGATCTTTGCGCATTAAAATTGCATCAAATTTATTCAGCTTAATGGTTTCAGTTGGCTGTTTTTCAAACCAATGATCGGGATTGTCGATGACGTTGGTTTTTGATGTACGCGCACAAACAACCCCTTTAATCACAAATAAATCCGTGGTATCGAAAGTATAAATTTCCCAGCCACGACGTTTGGCTTCTAACATCATTGCTAGAGAGGAATCTTTTTTTGGATTAATATGGGCAATATCATCCATTAATACGGCGAGCTTCATGGCATTCATTATACTTTGGATTGCAGGGTATTGAAAGGTAGTCAAAAATAGGTACAATAGCCTCTTGAGGGGGGGGTACGTTTGGCTTATACAACGATTACTTTAATACACGCAAAAACCGGAGAGTTAAAACACGCACCTGTGGGTTTTTCTTGGACGTCTCTGTGTTTGTTCTTTTGTCCGGCTATGTATCGCCGCGATTGGAAGTCCGTGATGCTGATGGCACCTTTGTGTATTTTGACACTGGGCTTGGCTAATATTGTATTTTTCTTTACCTACAACAGACTCTATGTAAAGCGTTTACTGGCAAGAGGCTATGAGATTAAAGTGCATGGTGCAAGTTTTGTTTCTAAGTCGAACCTCTAGAGCGCTGATTTATTTTTTGCAAGGTCTTTTAAATAACTTAAAAATTTACTGGACAATAGCAACACAAGAGCGTAACATTGCTGCCTTTAGTGCGGGGTGGAGCAGTTCGGTAGCTCGTCGGGCTCATAACCCGAAGGTCATAGGTTCAAATCCTGTCCCCGCTACCAAAGATTACGACCCCCTTTCTAGGGGGTTTTTATTATGTTTTATTTGACGAAAAAGAATGGCAAAAATTGCTGATAAAATTGAAGTGTTAACTGATCCGGTGATTACGGATATGGGCTATGAGTTAGTGGGCATTGAGCATGTCGCCAGTGGTAAACATAGTATTTTAAGGGTTTATATTGATTCTGAAAATGGCATTGGCCTTGATGATTGTGAGGCAGTATCGCGCCAATTGAGTGCGATTTTTGATGTAGAAGACCCAATCGCGACACAATACAATTTAGAGGTTTCATCACCAGGCGTTGAACGCCCGTTGTTTCATATTGGGCATTATCAGCGTTTTTTAGGCCATGATATTAAATTAAGATTGGTGCGACCAATCAACGGACAAAGAAAATTTAATGGCGCGATTGGCAGTGTTAGTGAAACTGATCATAGTGTTGAGTTAATAACAGAGTTAGGTTCAGTAACATTGGATATTGAACTGATTGAAAAAGCAAATTTAGTTGCTCATTTTTAGGAGAAAGGTGTGGAAAGTAAAGAATTATTTTTAATGGTTGAGGCGATTTCTAACGAGAAAAATATCTCACAAGAGGACGTACTTGAGTCTTTAGAAGAGGCATTAGCCGTTGCAACCAAAAAGCGTAACAACATTGATGCGCATGTCGAAATCGACAGAAAAACAGGTGAGTTTAATACCTTTAGGCAGTGGATGGTGATTGAAGACGGAGAAAACTTTGTTGATGATGACGGCACTGAATTTGATACAGAATTACACATCCATGCAAAAGATGCAAACGGTATCGCAGTCGATGATTTTGTACGTGAGCCAATGGAAACTGAAGCATTTGGCCGTATCGCTGCTCAAATCGTAAAGCAAGTGATTATTCAAAAAGTTCGTGAAGCCGAAAGAGAAGTCATTGTTGAAGACTATACCAAACGTGTGGGCGAAGTGATTATGGTCACGGTTAAGCGCGTAGACCGCGGCAACACCTATGTTGATATGGGTGGCGTTGATGGCATGATTTCTAAGTTTGATTTAATTCCTAATGAGTCGGTACGTAAAAATGATCGTTTAAGAGCTTATATTAAAGAAGTGAAATCAACCCCGCGTGGCGCACAAATCTTCTTAAGCCGCACTGTGCCAGAGATGATGGTTGAGCTGTTTGCAATGGAAGTGCCTGAGATTTCTGAAGGTGTGATTGAGATTATGGGTGGCGCTAGAGACCCGGGTTTGCGCTCAAAGCTAGCTGTTAAAGCAAAAGATAAGCGCCTTGATCCAATTGGTTCTTGTATTGGTATGCGTGGTGCACGCGTACAAGCGGTATCAAACGAACTCAATGGTGAGCGTGTTGATATCATTCTTTGGGATGAGGATCCTGCACAATTTGTTATTAATGCCATGGCGCCGGCAGAAGTCAGTTCTATTGTGGTCGATGAAGAGCGCAATTCGATGGACATTGCCGTTGAAGAAGATCAATTGGCCTTAGCTATTGGTCGTGGTGGGCAGAACATTAAACTGGCCGCTCGTTTAACAGGTTGGAAGCTTAACGTTATGTCGGTTAGTGAATCAGACGACAAGCAAACAGAAGAAAACCAAAAAGTCAGCAACAAATTAGCCGAGCAACTGGGTATTGATACTGAAGTCGCAGGTGTATTAATTGACGAAGGTTTTGGCAGTATTGATGAAGTTGCTGATGCAGAGGCAACTAGTTTGGAAAGCATTGAAGAGTTTGATGTGTCAATGGTTGAAGAACTACAAGAACGTGCCTCTGATGCGCAGTTAGTGCAAGCATTGGGTGATGCAGAATCTTCAGAAGTGTTAATGAGCGTTAAGGGTGTGAGTGAGGATTTAGCACAAGCACTCATCGAATCTGACATTGCCACTGTAGACGATCTAGCAGAATTGTCCA
>DQNX01000120.1 GCA_015658965.1 Gammaproteobacteria bacterium | reverse complement strand
TTAAACCTTGCTGGCATTGTTCAGTGATCTAAGCCTGGCTTAGGTGACTAACAAACCAAGCTAAAAACCACCCGAAAGGGTGGTTTTTTTTGGGTAAAGCTAAATTCTTAAGCTTGTAGAGGTTTCTTGATAAGGCTTCAGGCAATAAAAAAGGTGCTTTCGCACCTTTTTATATTTGCTTAAGTAAGGTGTTAACCTTTCATTTGGGCGGCGACTTCTTCTGCAAAGTTTTCTTCTTTCTTTTCGATACCTTCACCGACTTCAAAACGAATAAAAGATTTAACTTCTGCATTGTTAGATTTTGCTAATGCGCCTACAGTTGTGTCCGGGTCTTTAATAAAAGCTTGGCCGTAAAGCGTTACTTCGTTAATAAACTTCTTCATGCGTCCACCAATCATTTTTTCAATGATGTTATCAGGCTTTCCAGACTCTTGCGCTTGCTCAACAAAGATGGCTTTTTCTCTTTCTAATAACGCTGGATCAAGTTGATCTTCGGTAATGCATTCAGGGCGAGTTGCTGCGATATGCATGGCGATATCTTTGGCCAAAGCCTCATCACCACCTTTAAGGACAGCCAGTACAGCAATACGTTCACCATGCTTATAAGCACCAATGACACCAGTATCAACCGTGATGGTTTCTACGCGTCTAATCGCAACATTTTCACCTACTTTTGCAACAATGTTTTCTCTGGATTTTTCCAGTGAATCCCCATTGTCTAACGTCTGTGTTAAAAATTCATCAATATTAGCTGGCGTGGTTTTTAGTGCCAAAGCACCTAGCGTGTCAACAAAGTCGATAAAAGCATCGCCTTTAGTAACAAAATCTGTTTCAGAGTTAACCTCTAAAATAGTGGCTGTTTTTCCATCCTCACTAATGTTTACTTTAACCAAGCCTTCTGCAGCAACACGGCCTGATTTTTTGGCCGCTTTGGCAGAGCCAGAAGCACGCATTAAATCAATTGCAGCCTCCATGTCGCCGTTGGTTTCTGTCAGCGCTTTTTTGCAGTCCATCATGCCTGCACCGGTTCTTTCTCTCAATTCTTTAACTGAAGCGGCTGTAATTGCCATAAGTCTCTCCTGTATGTATGGCGCCCCCTCTTGGGAAGGGCGTTTTTAATGTGCGTTTGATTTATGCAAGTTTCTCAAGCATTTGTGCTTTTGTGTCGCTGACATCAACTTCAACACCTTGCTTTTGAGCGTAATCAGCTAAGTCGGCTTTTTTCATTGCGTTAAGTGCTGTTTTGCTTAGCTTTTCTGCTTTTTCAGCAGTCGGCTTTTCAGCGGCTTTAGCCGGTGCTTTAGCTGGCTCTGGGGTTTCAGTTTTGACTGTTTCAACCTTTGCCTCTTCTGCTTTTACTTCTGCTTTCTTGGCAGTTGGCTTTTTAGCTGGTGCTTTTTTGGCTTGTACGCCAGCAGCAGCTTTTGCTTCTAAAATGGCGTTAGCGATTTCACGAGCATAAAAACCAATGGCTCTGATTGAGTCATCGTTGCCAGGAATAACATAATCAATGCCTTCTGGGTTGTGATTGGTGTCGACGATGCCGATTAATGGCAGGTTAAGCTTTTGTGCTTCTTTAACCGCATTCTTCTCGTGACCAATATCAACCACAAAGACCACATCAGGGATGCCGCCTAAATTTTTAATACCACCCAAACTGCGCTCTAATTTTTCCATTTCACGCGTCATCATTAGTGCTTCTTTCTTACCAAATTGAGTAAAATTTTCTTCAGCTAAAAATTCAAGGTCTTTGAGGCGCTTAATAGATGCTTTGATGGTTTTGTAGTTAGTCATCATGCCACCTAACCAGCGATGGTTAACATAGGGCATGCCGCAACGAATCGCTTCTTCTTTTATGATGTCGGTCGCCGCTCTTTTGGTGCCAACGAATAAGATTGATCCACCTGCAGCAGTTGTTTTTGATGCAAAATTAAGCACATCGTTAAACATTGGCAGGGTTTTTTCTAGGTTGATGATATGCACACCATTGCGAGTGCCATAGATGTAGCGCTCCATTTTTGGGTGCCAAAAACGGCTACGGTGACCAAAGTGCACACCAGCCTCTAACATTTTTTTCATGGACGTTTTTGTCATAATATTTTCTCCGGGGGTTAATAAAGAGTGACAGTTATTACTGAACTCTTTCTTCCACAACTTCTGTTAGCCAACTCTTTGTTTTAAAAAGAGCACCCTGACTAACATGCCAAGTTGTGTGATACATTAAAAAGAATTGGCCATCCATTATCGAAACTGGACGCCTAACTCAACTTTTTTGATTTTTTACTAAAAATCGTAAAACGCGTTATTATACCGAAGAGACACTATTGTAACTAGGGTTTACGCGAGTAATTGTTATGCTTTGGCGAGTTCTACGCGCATTGCATCAATAGTGGCTTTGTAATCATCGGTGTTGAAGATTGCAGAACCAGCAACAAAAGTGTCAGCGCCAGCTTCAGCCACTTCACGAATATTGTCTATCTTAACGCCACCATCAATTTCTAAACGAATATCTCGTCCACTAGCATCAATAAGCTTGCGCACTTGACGACATTTTTCTAAAGTGTGTGGAATGAACGATTGGCCGCCAAAACCAGGGTTGACCGACATCAATAAGATCATGTCCAGTTTGTCCATGACGTTTTCAAGCACATGCAATGGTGTTGCTGGGTTGAATACTAGACCTGCTTTACAGCCACTTTCTTGAATCAAGCCAAGGGTTCTGTCAACATGTTCAGAGGCTTCTGGATGGAAAGTGATGTAGGAAGCACCGGCCGCAACAAAATCAGGAATGATTCTGTCGACTGGCTTGACCATTAAATGCACGTCAATCGGTGCTGTTACACCGTGGTTTCTAAGCGCTTCACAGACCAAGGGGCCAATGGTTAAATTAGGCACGTAGTGGTTGTCCATTACGTCAAAGTGTACGATGTCGGCACCATCACGTAATACATTGTCAACCTCTTCACCCAGTCGGGCAAAGTCAGCGGCTAAGATAGAGGGTGCGATAAAATTAGATTGTTTCATTTTTCTCTCCTGTTTTTAAACTCAATTATATAAAGATTACTCGTTAAAGGTTAATAAACTAGAGCCCGTCATTTCGTCGGGCTTCTCGATGCCCATCATCGTTAATAGTGTTGGTGCAATGTCAGACAAGGCGCCCGTGCCGGGCTCGGCAATTTTTGCAGTGCGATCGCTAATAAAAAGTAATGGAACTAAATTGCTTGTGTGAGCGGTGTGTACTTCCCCTGTGTCGGGATTAACCATTTGTTCAACGTTGCCATGGTCAGCGGTAATTAATATTTCACCACCATCAATTGCATGCATGGCTTGATAAACAATACCCAAACAAGCATCAACGGCTTCAACTGATTTAATAGCGGCATCTAGTTTGCCCGAGTGGCCAACCATGTCGGTGTTGGCATAGTTGCAAATAATTAAATCATATTTTTGGCTTTCAATGTGTTCAACCAGTTCGTCGGTAAGCTCGAAGGCGCTCATTTCTGGCTGAAGGTCGTATGTGGCAACATCAGGTGACGGAATTAAGACCCGATCTTCGCCATAAAAAGGTTGCTCAACGCCACCATTTAAGAAGAAGGTAACATGGGCGTATTTTTCAGTTTCAGCAATTCTAAGCTGGGTCAAACCTAGGTTAGATAAATATTTGCCTAAGACGTTGTTAAGTTTGGCTGAAGGATAGGCCACCGGTAAATTGAAGTCTTTTTTGTATTCAGTTAAACAAACAAACTGTATTGGCACAAAGGTTCCACGTGAAAAGCCCTGGAAGTTTTCATCAAAAAATGCTTGCGTGATTTGTCTGGCACGATCAGCGCGATAGTTCATAAAGATAAGCACGTCGCCTTTTTTAATCTTGGTTGGCGCCTTAATTACCGTAGACTGGACAAATTCATCAGTTTCGCCACGTTCATAAGCCATGTCAATGGCATCAAGGGCGGATTTGGCTAAGAACTTGCCTTTGCCTTTGGCAATCAGTTCGTAGGCGCAACGTACACGCGCCCAACGATTGTCACGGTCCATTGCAAAGTAGCGCCCAATGACACTGACAATTTCACCAACACCAAGCTCAATAATTTTATCTTCGAGAGTTTGAATATATTTTTTGGCGCTTTTTTGTGCGCAATCTCTGCCATCAACAAATAGGTGTAGATAGACTTCTTTACAGCCTTGTTTTTTGGCCATGCTTAACATGGCGTGGAGTTGCTCTTCATGCGAATGAACGCCGCCATCAGACAGCAAGCCCATGATGTGAACAGCCTTGTTATTGTCATTGGCATATTCAAGCGAATTTTTTAAGATTGAGTTTCTAAAGAAGTCACGGTTTTCGATTTCGTTGTGAATGCGGGTAAAGTCTTGCTTGACAATGCGCCCTGCGCCCAGATTAAGGTGGCCAACTTCTGAGTTGCCCATTTGTTCGCCAGGTAGGCCAACTTCTATACCACTGGTGTTGATCAAAGAATGAGGGAATTGGCTGTTAAGCTTGTCCCATACGGGTGTATCTGCTTGAGCAATGGCGTTGTTTTCAACAACATCAGAATGCCCCCAGCCATCAAGAATAATTAATAATTTTGTTTGTTTTTTAGAGATCATTGGTCTAAATTTATTGAGTGTTAAACGTTAAATAAGAAGTGTACCACATCGCCATCTTGGACAATGTAATCCTTACCTTCTGAGCGTAATTTTCCTGCTTCTTTTGCGCCTTTTTCACCGTTATATTGAATAAAATCATCAAAT
>DQNX01000070.1 GCA_015658965.1 Gammaproteobacteria bacterium | reverse complement strand
TCAAAGTTGCTTGGTAAACTCTATATTGCTAAACAGTTGCATCCAGATTTGTTTAAGGATGTTGATGTTGATAAACTTGTTAATGAGTATTATGCCACTTATCAAGTTGCGTTACCAGGTCCACATACTCTTATAGCTAAAGTTTCTGAAGCTACTACAACGAAGCCTTGGTATCAGTTCTGGTAAAGTAGGTTTGTTCAATAAATAAAAAAATACGGGCCTATAATGGCCCGTATTTTTTTTTGTAACTTGCAAATGTTGATTGCTTAGATTTTAATGTGTATTTTATTATGATGTTTTTTTGTTGATCAGCACTTAAAAAACACCGATTCGTAAAATTTCCGAAATTTTTGATTATCGATTTGTGGCTTGGTTGTTTTAAGCTATTATTGGCTTAAAAAGGCTGTTTTATAAGGGTTTTAGCGTCAAAAAGATTGATTTTTGGATTTTTAAGCAGGTATTTTTGCTAATTTTTGATCTGTTTTCATGATTTCCGAAATTTTCTAGATTTATAAATATTGGATTTTATTGATTTTAGCCGTTATTGGCCAATTCTAAGCGCTCAGGCGTGCCGACATCAAACCAGCTTCCTTGGTGGTGTTCGCCACTCAGTTGGCCGTTGGCTATTGCGGCTTTGAGGATGGGGTAGAGGGGTAGTTTTGCTTGAGTGTGTTTGTGTGATTTAAACAAATCTGGATGATAAATGCCGATGCCTGAAAAGGTATAAGATTGGCCGTGAATGCTGGTTATTTGATGATCGTTAATCAATGAGAAATCACCGTTTGTATGGTGCGCTGGATTGTCAATTAGTATTAAATGGGCGAGCGAGCCGATGGGCAGGGCCAGCTTGGATAAGTCATAATCACACAAGACATCAGAATTGATCACAACAAAAGCTTTGTTACCTAATAATGGCAGGGCTTTAATGATGCCGCCAGCGGTTTCTAAGGCGCCTTCGGATTCGTTGCTATATTGGATGTTGACCCCAAAATTTGAGCCATCACCAAGGTGCGCTTTTATTTGTTGACCCAAATAAGAAATGTTGATAATAATATCGGTAATATTGGCTTTTTTAAGGGCGTTAATTGAGTACTCGATTAATGCAATGCCTTTTACTTTTATTAAGGATTTTGGGGTGTTCTTGGTCAGCGACATCATTCGCTCACCTCGGCCTGCTGCTAGAATCATGGCTTTCATAGAATCTGCTTTAATAAGGAAAATTCTGGATATTTATTGGCCATTTGCAGGGCGTATTTTTTGACCAGAGGAATGTCGTTTAGGTATTGGTGTTTGCCGTCACGAATAGAAAGGCGTTTAAAAATACCTAGAATTTTAAGATGGCGCTGCAAACCCATGAGATTGAATTGTTTTTCAAACTCAGTAATATCCACCTTAATATCAGCTTGTTGATAAAAATATGCAAGCAAGGCTTGCATCTGCGCAGGTTTTATTTCAAAGTAGGCATCTTTAAGGAGTGAGGCCAAATCGTAAGTGTTTGAGCCGATGACAGCATCTTGAAAGTCAATAACACCCAGTTCGTCTTTTTCTAACAGCATTAGGTTGCGCGCGTGATAATCACGGTGTACAAATACTTGTTCAGTGCTCAGGGCGTTATTACTTAATAAAGTAAAAATGGTTTGTAATTGGGCGTGGCACTCGGCGCTTAGTGTGGGCAAATACCAATCGATCAGTAGCTGCATTTCAGCGTTGAGTAGTGCAGAGTCATACGCTGGAATATTGGCCGATGTAGTTTCTAACGCTTGAATATTGATTAGAACATCGATGGCATTTTTGTAATGCTGAATGGTAAAGTTTTTTTGCTGTGCATTTAGAAAAGTTTGATTACCTAAATCTTCTAACAATAAAAAACCTTGTTCGAGATTGGCTTCAATGATTTTTGGTGCATGAACATCGCCAGCTGCTAGGTGTTTGGCAAGGCGAATAAAAGGCTCGCAGTTTTCTTTTTCGGGTGGCGCGTCCATGGCAATAAAGCTGGCATTGTCTCGCTCAATTCTAAAATAACGCCGAAAACTGGCGTCGTCGCTGGCGCTAGTAATGACAAAGTTTTCATCCGCAAAAAAAAATTCTAACCAGTCGGTGAGTAGATCTAGGCGTTGGTCAGTCATTTTTGAGTTGTTGATAATGGTTGTACATGCACGACCAAGCTGGGTGAATTTTGCCTTGGTTGATGGGTTGACCATCAAGCAGAGTGATGGGCATGATCTCGCGTGTTGAGCTTGAAATCCATAATCCGTCAGCGTGCTGAATGTCTTTTAATGAAAATGGGGTTTTTTGCAGTTGGAGTTTGCAGGCTTTGGCACTGCTAATAACCAAATCTCGGGTAATGCCTGAAAGAATATTGGGGCCGGTAGGGTGGGTGAATAGCGTGTTATCTTTGAGTATAAAAACATTGGAAGTCGCACCTTCGGTAATTTCATTATTTCGAGATAAAATCACCTCCTCAACTTGGTGTTGTTTGGCTTCTTGTGCGTAGAGAATATTGGCCAACAACGAGGTGGATTTGATATCGCACCGATGCCAGCGAATGTCTTTGCGAGTGATGGCAGAAAAGCCGACTTCTAATTGTGATTTGGTTTTGGCTATGAGTGGGTTGGCTTCGATATAGACCGTAGGCGTTAGGATGTCAAAGTTGTGTTTACGCTGAGTATCAGCACCACGGGTAATTTGTAGGTAAAGTGATTGATCGGACTCGGATGAAAAGTGGTTTAGTTTGGTTAAAATTTCCTTCCATTTTTTAGATGTATAAGGGTTGGTGATTTGTATTGAATCCAGGCTATTTTGCAGGCGCTGCAGATGTTCGGTTAGGCGAAATATCTTACCCTGGTAAACAGGAATTACTTCATAAACGCCATCGCCAAATAAAAAACCCCTATCCATAACAGAGATAGAGGCTTTATTTTTTGCAATAAAATGGCCGTTAAGATAGACCATTAAAATCCTAATAGAGACATTATCCAGCTCCAGATTTGACTAAAGAATCCAGCTTCAGCTGCATCTTCAAGTGCAACAAGTGGCAGTTTTGCAATGGTTTTACCTTCAAATTTAATGACTAAGTTGCCAACGCTCTCGCCTTTTTTGATTGGTGCAGAAAGCCCAGCATTTAGCTCAATCGCTTGTTGGGATAATTTGTATTTACCCCTTGCCAGAGTGATGGCTTTTGAATTTTTAAGGCCGACTTTAAGGGTGTCTTTGGTCGAGCTGGCGATTGGCACACTCTGGGAGATGTTGCCAATGTTTTTAGTTTCGAAAAAACGAAAACCATAATCCAAGATTTTTTGTGTTTGTGAGGTGCGCTCTTTAACACCACTTGAGCCTAGTACTACAGAGATTAAACGCATGCCCATGCGATTGGCGCTTGCTACTAAGTTGTAACCTGCTTTATCAGTAAAGCCAGTTTTAAGCCCGTCAACGGTGTTGTCACTCCACAAAAGTTTGTTACGATTACGCTGTTTTATGTCGTGATAGGTAAATTCTTTCTCGCTGTACCAAGGGTAGAATTCTGGAAAATCTCTGATCGTGGCAGCGGCCAGTTTTGCCATGTCAGACGCGGTGGTGTGTTGGTCGTTTAAGTCGAGACCCGAGGCGTTTTCAAAGCGCGTGTTGTGCATACCAAGGCCTAGTGCATACTCGTTCATGTACGCGGTAAAGGTGCCTTCAGTGCCAGCGATGTGCTCAGCCAAGGCGACTGCAGCATCGTTGCCTGATTGGATAATCATGCCTTTGAGTAAGATTTTAAGCTTGATGGTTTTGCCCACTTCAACAAAGCTTTTTGAACCCATGGTTTTCCAGGCTTTTTCACTGATTTTTACATCGTCTTCCAGGCTCGCTCTACCATCTGTGATTAATTGAAAAACCACATAAGCTGTCATTAACTTGGTTAAGCTGGCGGGTGCATGTTTTTCATGGGGTTTGTTTGATGCAATAGTAACACCTGAATTGTAATCAAGCAAAACGTACGAAGCTGCACTGATGGCAGGTTGTTTTGGGGTGATGAAAATAGCCGCTTGCAGATTAAGCGAAGTAAGGCTAATCGCAACAATAAATAAGGGGAATATTTTTTTTATAAGTAATTGATATTTCATAATTTTTAGTGATTATTTTGATTGAGTTGTTGTTTTATTTCTTTTGATAATTGGTAGACGGCCATGGCATATCTATTATCGTGATTATAACGGGTTAGTACGTAGAAATTCCAAAAAGTGAGCCAAGTTTCGTCAATTTTTTGTTGCGGTAGGCGAATGAAAGCAAGTTTGGTTTTATTGGCAATATCTGAGTCGATATTCAAACTATTGTTACGCCAGAATTTGGCATTTTTCTTGGGCTGGTTGGTAGAGCGTTTTGCGTGTTTTAGCTGCGTACTTGATAGCGAGATAGGGCGCGCAATTTCCCCAAAGTCGTGCCATTGGTGTTTGTCAAAATAATTGGCAATTGAACCAATGGCATCAATCGGGTTTGAAAACAAGTCGATTTTTCCGTCTTGATTAAAATCAACGGCATAATGGCGGTATGAGCTGGCAATAAACTGTGGATAGCCCATTGCACCTGCGTATGAGCCTTTAATTGCGAGCGGCGGTAGTGCGTTTTCACGCGACATAAGCAAGAAAGACTCAAGCTCTTTTTTATAAAAATTACGTCGTCGGTAATTGCCAAAAGCGCGCTTAACCAAAGTTTCTAATGTAGGGTGTGTGCCTTTCTTCTGGCCGTAGCTGGTTTCTACACCAAGAATGGCCACGATGATTTCTATGGGGACGTTGTAAGTACTTTCGGCTCGTTTTAAAGTAGCGAGGTTGTCACGCCAAAATTTTGCCCCATTTTGAATGCGAGACTGAGTTAGGAACAAGCCTTTGTATTTATCCCAAGCCATCGGCTGGCTTTTGGGTTTTTTAATTTTCTTGGTTTCTTTCTGGGTTTTGTCAGCAACGGTTAATTCAATTTTAGAAAAAATGAACAACAATTCGTCTTGATTAAAATGATGCTCTTTGACCATTTTATGAATGAAATTTTGCGCCGATTTAAATTGTGTCGCTGGCAGTGTTTTGGCGTGTACCCAGGAAAATAATAACAGCGGAATTATGATTAATAATCGTCGCATGTGGCTAGAGTTTGTCCAAGTATCTGGGGGCTTTGTGTTTACGAATAGACATAATAATGCCAAAGCTAGCCATGAGCGTGATCAGCGAAGAGCCACCATAACTGATGAGTGGTAAAGGCACACCAACAACAGGCAATAGACCAGATACCATGCCAATATTAACAAAAATGTAAGTGAAGAAAATCAGGGTTAAGCTGGCGCCGAGTAATTTAGAAAAGGTGTCTTCAGATTCGTAAGAGATAATTAAACATCGATAAATTATTAAGCCGTAAATAGACAGTAGGAATAGCACCCCTATAAAGCCTAATTCTTCAGCAATAACGGAAAAAATAAAATCAGTGGTGTGTTCGGGTAGAAAATCAAGCTGAGATTGCGAGCCTTGCTCAATGCCCTTGCCCAGCAAGCCACCAGAACCAATGGCGATTTTGGATTGTAATATATGATAGCCTGAGCCTAGCGGATCTGAGCTTGGGTCGATGAGTGTGAGGATGCGTTTTTTTTGATAAGCCATGAGTAAGTAGTTCCAAGCGATATAGCCAGCACTACCAATTAATGAGATTATTAAACCAAAATTAAGCCAATTGTTGCGTTTGATTAATTGAATGCGAACACCTGAGAAAAATAACACATAAACACCGCTGGCACCAATCAGCAAAGAAGTGCCTAAGTCAGGCTGTTTGGCAATCAGCAGAACGATGGAAACAATGGAAATAATAGAAATCAATAAAGGTAACGACTTGGGTGGTAGGGTTTTTTCACTCAGGATAGAGGCGATAGCAATGGGTACGATGACTTTCATTAATTCTGAAGGCTGAAAACGCACAAAACCCAAATCAAGCCAGCGCTGTGCACCGCCACTACTAGAACCAAACAGCAAAACTAAAGTCAGTAAAAAAATACCAAATAACATTAGGTAGGGTGAATAACGGCGGAAAAGATAAGGGGGTATTTGTGCAATGATCAACATCACGCTAAAGGCGAGTGTAAAGTGAGTTATTTGCTTATAAAGCAAAGTCGTTGAGTTGTCAGAGGCGCTGTAAAGTACCGTTAACCCAAATGCGCTTGTTGCTATTAGTAATAAAAATAGCGGTGTATCCATCTTGAAATAATGCCAAAAATGGCGAATTTCCCCAAGCAGAGTGCGGGTCATAACAGCAGTAAACCAACGCGTCGAATATCGGACAACAGTAAGTTAAAACTTCGACAAGCAGACTCATGATTCATACTCTCTACGCCAATACCCATTTGCTGAATTTCTATTTGTTGCTTTGGATGTAGGAACTGAGTTGTCTTGCCAGTACCAATAATGAGTATGTCGACGTCGTCTTGTGAAATCAGCGGGAAAAGCGTGGCTTTATCCAGTTGATCTAAGTTGGTTATTTCAGTTTCTGTGAAATAACGAGGTGAAATAAAACAAGGTGTTTTTAAGCAAGTATGGGCTAATTTAATCTGGGCGTTATCAACAGAAACAATGGAATTTATTTCGGATTCTTGTTGATTAAATTCCATGCCAGTATTGAAGTTGTTTGAAGGTTTAAAAATACATTATAACCGTGTGAGAACTTTGCACAAATATGAATAATCATCAAAAGTTGAATTATGCCAATCATCCTTATTTAGGCGAAGGTCTGCGTGTAAAATTGTTCTATTTTTTAAATAACAAATATCATGTCCAATTCTAACGAAACAGATGCTTACTCGGCAGATTTAAACAGCGGTATCGCTGCTTTTGATTCTAAAAATTTTTCAATGGCATATCAGTTGCTAGCACCGCTTGCAGCTCAAGGCGATGCAGAATCATTGTGGCGCTTAGGCATGATGCAAATGAATGGTTTGGGCATGGTGGAAAACCAACCGCTAGGTTTTGAGAATTTTATCCAGGCCGCTAAACAGAATCATGTATTTGCGCATCATATGATTGGTGTGGCTTATATGACTGGTGAAGGTATAGAAAAAGACATTAACAAGGCAATTGAGTGGTTTGAAAAAGCCGCTGAGTTTGATTTACCAGGGGCAATGTATGCACTGGGCATGCTGTATGAAGATGGCAAAGAAGTGCCACAAGATACAAACAAAGCGCAGGCTTGGTATGCACGTGCTGAGAAAATTGCCTAAGGCATCTTATGAAATCAAGATTTGCACCTTCCCCAACGGGTTATTTACATATTGGCGGTGCTAGAACCGCCTTATTTGCTTGGTTGTGGGCTAAGAAACAACAAGGCCAGTTTATCTTGCGTATTGAAGATACAGATCGAGAGCGCTCAACCCAGGCTTCAGTTGATGCAATTTTGGATGGCATGCAATGGCTAGGATTAGGCCATGATGAAGGTCCTTATTATCAAACGGATCGATTTGATCGGTATGAGGCCATCGTTCAACAGCTCTTGGTTCAAGGCAAAGCTTATTATTGCGAATGCTCACAAGAACGCTTACAAACCTTGCGCGATGAATTAATGGCCAAGGGTGAAAAAGCCAAATATGACGGCCATTGTCAGCACAAAAATTTGAGCTCTGGGGTGGTGCGTTTCCAAAATCCAGCTGAGGGCAATGT
>DQNX01000153.1 GCA_015658965.1 Gammaproteobacteria bacterium | reverse complement strand
TTAAAGATTTTTTAGCCACATTGTTGCGTAAATAAGTAGGTAAAGCTAATTCATTATCATAGACGCTATTTTGGTTTAAATATAAATCAATCAAATTTTCAGCTTTTGGATAAAAGTCTGACAGCCAATGACCAACCCCTGTTTGCTCAGAAAGCTCATGTTCATATACATTCCAGCCCGTTCCTACACCAATAAAATCTTGATTCAGTACATCAACCTCGTTTGGTTTTTTTAAACTCTCATTAGACAAATTTTGATCTTGATACACACCCCAATACACCTCTCCCATACGCGCATCTAATGCCACAGCAACTTTGTTAGATTTGTATTTTTTAGCCGCACCAAAGCCCACAACCTCGAGCGTTGAAAAACCCATGGTGGGAATATCATGCGCCAACGACAAGCCTTGCACCACGCCAATACACATACGCACACCGGTAAATGCACCAGGGCCTTTGGTGTAAACAATGCCATCTAAATCAGCCATAGTAATATCAACTTCAGCAAACACTTCATCACACAAAGGCAGAATAAGCCCCGAGCTTTTCGCTACATCTTTAACAAAACGGCTAACTTTCACACCATTCGTGTAAAGGCTAACTGAGCAAACCTCAGTACAGGTATCAATGGCTAATAAATTCATTATTGTGTTATTTTACAATTTTCTCAAACTTATGGTAGATAGTTAAGACCAATTGCCTGCGCTTTGCTAATCTTTGCGCCTGCTTGATCGGATGATAATAATCTGGCCCTTTTACTAAAGCCACCAGTGTTGCCATCTCTTCGGCCGATAAAGTACTAATGGGTTGATTAAAATAAAATTTCGCCCCTTTTTCAAAGCCATAAATTGCCTTATTGCCTTGCTGTGCCAAATACACCGTATTCATATAACGATTAAGAATAAAGTCTTTATCAAAAGCGCTTTCAAGTAACAACGCCATCAACACCTCGTTAAACTTACGACTAAGGGTTTGTTCCCTAGTCAGTAATGTGTTCTTAATCAGTTGCTGAGTCAATGTACTCGCCCCTCGAATGGGCTTGTCATATAGCCAATAATCACGCAACACTCGAACAATTTCCTTAACATCCACACCGGGATGATTAAAGAATGACTGATCTTCCACCAACAACAACATATTTAACAACACTTTAGGCTGTTGTTCTAATGACAACGTAGAGTGCGCCGATGTTAGTGGTTTTAAAAACTCAGCTTTCACCAAATTATTTAGATAATACAAATACACAGAAAACAACAAAATACTCAGCAGTACTAAGCGTTTTAGCCATTTTGAAAGCGTTAACTTCATCCTTAAAAATCAATACCAAAAAAATATAATTAACTTAATTTTAACAAAACCCAACCAACAAGAGTTTTTCATACCTAATTAATTGTGAAAAATACCCAACTAGTATAAAATACCGACTTCCCTTGCTTGATCACATGGTGTGGCAAGCTATTTTAATAACCATAAGGAGAAAGACTCATGAGACACTATGAGATTACACTTATTGTACATCCTGACCAATCAGCGCAGGTAGGTACAATGATGGACAAATACAAAGAAATGATTACTGCTGACGGCGGTAATATCCACCGCGAAGAAGACTGGGGTCGTAAACACCTAGCTTATCCAATTGAAAAAATTTATAAAGCACACTACTTGATGATGAACATTGAGTGTGGTCAAGAAACCCTTGATAAGCTTAATTATAATTTCCGTTTTAACGATGCTGTTTTAAGAAATTTAATTATTTCTAGAAAAAAGGCGATCACTGAGGCTTCAGTTATGATGACCCCTAAAGACGAAGACAAAAAACCGGTTAGGAGATAGGAGATATTAT
>DQNX01000065.1 GCA_015658965.1 Gammaproteobacteria bacterium | reverse complement strand
AATACAATCAAAATGTGGAAGATTGCCCACGGCAGTGACAAACTCCACTGAATCCAAAACGGCAACAAAGCGATTAAGATGAAGATCATCTCACCCGCATACATATTACCAAATAAACGCAAGGCCAACGAAACTGGCTTAGCAATCAAGTTTACACCTTCTAAGAACAGATTGAATGGTAGCATCATTTTGCCAAACGGGTGGAACAAAAGTTCTCCTGCAAAACCACCGGCGCCTTTTTCCTTGATGCTGTAATAAAGAATCAAGAAGAAAATACCGATCGACATGCCGAATGTTGCGTTTGGATCTGTGGTTGGGACCACTTTAAAGAATACGTGATGAGGGTCTGCGCCAAAAAATACACCAATCTGTTGTGCAAGATACGGCAACCAATCAACCGGCACCAAATCCATAGTGTTCATTAGTATAATCCAGATAAAGGTTGTCAACGCCAATGGTGCAACCATTGGGTTCTTACCATTAAATGAACCACGAACATTCTCATCAATGAATTCAACAATACTCTCAATAAAGTTTTGAGCACCAGAAGGCGTGTCCGCTGTCATTTTCTTGCCAATACGATAGAAGAAGGTTAAAAAAAGTACACCCAAAACAAATGAAACGCCAAGCGTGTCTAGATGGAATGCCATAAAGCCCATGTCTTTAGCTTCTTGCGCAGTATGTGCCAATTCCCACACACCCGTGTCTGGATTTTGACCATAAGTCAAGTTTTGCAAGTGGTGCTTAATGTAATCGCCAGAAGCGATCAGTTCATTTCCTGCTGCCATTACTTTTGTAAAACCTTATCCATTAGAAATCCAATTAACCCTAAAATTAAACTAACAATTAGTGCCTCTGCGCTTAGCCTTAAAAGGAAATACCCTGCTAAAGTTAAGCCCACCACCATCGCCATACGCATAATCACACTGATAACCATCATCCCAACACTCGATTGGGCACTAATGGTTAAATCTTGTCTTTGTTTGTTTGTATGCCGATTAACCAGCCTTGTATTCATTAAGCTGATTAGTCCCCCATAAGCTGCAGAAAACCCTGCACCTAACGTAGAAAAATAAGCGATGGCCACCAATATGGCGACTAATTGAATCTTTGGCAGCTTATTTTCCATTGCCAATATAACAAACTCACAAAAAATTTGAATTATACAGTCTCAGCGATCAAAATTACAGCCGTTTTTGCTGAAAAACTGTTTTTTTGTTAGTATCAATAAGTAACGATATTCTTATATATTTGACAACAACCTCAACCCTCTAAATAATAACGTTTTTTGAAACATAATAACTGAGGAGAAAATATGGCACATGTTGTCGTTATTGGCGCAAGTACGGGCGGGTTGCCTTTTGCTTATGATATTAAAAAAACACTAGGGGAAGGCCACGATGAGACAGTTATTTCCAACAATCCAAATTTTAATTTTATTCCATCCAACCCATGGTTGGCTGTTGGCTGGCGCTATGAAGATGACATAAGTTTTGAATTAGCTCCGCGCCTAAAACGCAAAGACATTAATCTAATTGTTGGCGAAGCCACCCAAATCAAACCCGATTACAACCAAGTCATGGCGGGTGATCAAGTCGTAGATTATGATTATTTGGTGTTGGCTACTGGTCCCAAACTGGCCTTTGATGAGGTGGATGGTTTAGGCCCAGAGGGGCACAGTGTTTCAATTTGTACCACCGCTCATGCAGAAATTGCGCGTCAAGAATGGGAAGATTTTTGTGAAAATGGCGGTGGTCCGATTGTAGTGGGTGCGGTACAAGGCGCTTCTTGCTTTGGTCCAGCCTATGAGTTTGCCTGCATTATGGACACCGACCTTAAAAAACGCGGCATTCGTGATAAGTGCCCAATGATGTTTGTAACTGCAGAGCCCTACATTGGCCATATGGGCTTAGGTGGTGTGGGTGACTCCAAAGGCTTACTAGAATCAGAATTTAGACAACGCCACATTAAGTGGATCACCAATGCAAAAGTAGCTTCAATCACGGCTGACACTGTAACTGTTGAAGAAGTAGACGGCGAAGGGGAGATCCTCAAAACCCATGAAGTCACTACCAAATACACCATGATGTTGCCCGCTTTTAAAGGCGTTGATGCGGTTGCAAAACTGGCCGATGTTGATGCCGGATACGTTAACCCGCGTGGTTTTGTGATGATCAATGATTATCAACAATCACCGGTTAAAGACAATATTTTTTCAGTTGGTGTCAATATCGCCATTCCACCCGTTGAGCCAACACCGGTGATGTGTGGCACGCCAAAAACTGGCTATATGATTGAATCCATGGTGACTGCTGTTGTGCATAATATCGAAGACATGGTTGCCGGCAGATCGCCGTCAAATATCCCTACTTGGAACGCTGTTTGTATTGCTGATATGGGCGATACGGGTGCGGCGTTTGTGGCCATGCCGCAAATTCCACCCAGAAATGTAACTTGGGCGAAGAAAGGTAAGATGATGCATTTGGCTAAAATTGCCTTTGAGAAATTTTTTATTCGTAATATGAAAATCGGCAACCCCGAACCCGCTTATCAAAAATATATCTTCAAGATGTTGGGCATTGATCGTTTAAAGAAAAAATAAAACCCCTT
>DQNX01000172.1 GCA_015658965.1 Gammaproteobacteria bacterium | reverse complement strand
GGAGTTGGTTTAAAAAACTTCCAAGTTAATAAAATCTGTCACGTTGCTAACCATCCCTATTTATGCAAAGGCCTCATATCAATATTATTTTTATATTTTAATTCTGCTCTGGCTTTTGCACCACACACCGCTAACTACCAACTTTCTATTAATGGATTGAAAATAGCGGAAGAAGTTAGAACACTGCATCAAATAAATGATCAATATTTCTATACTGCCAATGCAAAAACCTCTGGCATGGCCGCCCTGATTAAAGATTACTCTATTGCCGCCAGCGCCACTTTTACAACAAACAACCAGGGTGTGGCTGGGGTAAATTATCAAATCATTGAGCAAGAAGATGGGGTTTTTTCTAAAAACTATGTCATTAATATTTATTCAGAAAACAAGACCGTCATCTCTGCCCTAACCAAAAACCAACCCAAAGTGGTTGTTTGGGAAGCGCAACCAGGCAATATTGTCGATCCACTAAGCTTATTTTTAGCGCTGTCCTACGACCTTGAGAGCAAACCCGAACAAACTAAATTTAGCTACCAAGTTGCTGATGGAAAATCAGTTGAACAACAGCATTTTCAAAAAACTGAAAATCAAACCATTAGGATCAATAACCAGACCTTTGATGCAATTCGAGTTGATCGAATCAATCAAGACGACAACAATATGCAGGCCTATTTTTTATCTGAATATCGCTATTTACCGGTTATTATCAAACAAACCAAAGGCACTAAAAAATATCGTTACGAAATAAAAGATTTCAAGATTTCAGAAGTGAGAGATTTCAAGACTTCAGAAGTAAAAAAACTACAAGTAGTTTTTTAAATATTGTCCGGTATAAGAGCCCTTCACCTGTGCAACCTCTTCAGGTGTGCCAAAAGCAATAATCTCTCCACCTTTATCGCCACCTTCTGGGCCCAAATCTACAATCCAATCTGCGGTTTTAATAACATCTAAATTATGCTCAATAATCACAATGGTGTTTTCACGATCACGTAGGCGGTTAATCACAGCCAATAATTGCTTAATATCGTGAAAATGTAGGCCTGTGGTTGGTTCGTCTAAAATATAAAGCGTTTGACCTGTATCAACCTTAGACAATTCCTTAGCCAATTTAATGCGCTGTGCCTCGCCACCCGACAAGGTCGTAGCATTTTGCCCTAAAGTGATATAAGACAAACCAACATCCATCAATGTTTGTAATTTTTGCTTAATCTTTGGCATGGGATCAAAAAACTTAACCGCGTCCTCAACTGTCATCTCTAAAATTTGCGCAATGGTTTTTCCTTTGTAGAAAATTTCTAAAGTTTCACGGTTGTATCGACGTCCGTTACAGACATCGCAAGGCACGTATATATCCGGTAAAAAATGCATTTCTACTTTGATTAGTCCGTCACCCTTACAGGCCTCACAACGTCCGCCTTTAACATTAAAACTAAACCGCCCTGCCTTATAACCACGTGAACGCGCCTCCAAGGTCTGAGAGAATAAATCACGAACTAAAGAAAACACACCTGTATAGGTGGCTGGGTTTGAGCGTGGCGTACGCCCAATTGGGCTTTGATCAATATTAACCACCTTATCAAAATACTCAAGACCTTCGATAGACGTATGAGGGGCGGGGGTTGTTTGTGCACGATTCAATTCTCTAGCAGCCAAAGAATACAGCGTATCATTAATCAGTGTGGATTTTCCAGAGCCTGATACGCCGGTAATACAAGTAAGAACACCCACTGGAATTGATAAATCAACTTGGTTAAGGTTATTACCTGAAGCGCCTTTAATGTTTAGCCATCTTTGTGAGGTTTTGCGTTCACTTGGCACTGCAATACTTCGGCGCCCACTAATATAATCACCGGTTAAAGACTTGGGATTATCACTCACTTCTTGCGGTGTGCCACAAGCAATGATTTCACCACCATGTATGCCAGCACCTGGGCCGATATCAATGACGTAATCAGCTTGTTTAATCGCATCTTCGTCGTGCTCTACGACAATGACAGTATTGCCAATATCTCGAAGATAAGTGAGGGTACTGAGCAACTTTGCATTGTCTCTTTGATGAAGGCCAATAGAGGGCTCGTCTAATACATACAGCACACCCATTAATCCAGCGCCTATCTGGCTGGCTAAGCGAATACGTTGCGCCTCACCGCCCGACAAAGTGCTAGAACGACGCTCCAAACTTAAATACTCCAAACCCACATTAATTAAAAATTCTAATCGCTGAATGATTTCTTTAAGTATCTTGTCTGCAATTTTTCCGCGTGCACCTTCAAGCTTTAAATCTTTAAAAAATTTATGAATATTGGCAATGGACAATTTGGTAACATGAGACAAGTTATGACCACCGATAAACACATTTCTGGCCGATTCGTTGAGTCGGTCACCTTCACAACTACTGCAGT
>DQNX01000099.1 GCA_015658965.1 Gammaproteobacteria bacterium | reverse complement strand
ATTGAATAAAAAGGTTTTTTCTTGGCTCCACCTCGGGCTAGTCTAATTTTAACCATGGGTTTTTTGCTCCTTTTATTATATTAATGCCCACACCGAAAGGTATAAGACGCGAAATTATATCAGTTTTTCGATATCACGTGCTAGTTTCTCTGCATCACCAATGTAAGTCATTGGGGTTAAATCTGCTAGGGCTTGCTTAGCCTCTTCTGGCATATCAAGATCTTTAACAAATTCTGCTAGCACTTGTGCATCAATGGTGTTGCCACGCGTGAGTGCTTTGAGTTTTTCATACGGATTTTCAATACCGTAACGGCGCATTACCGTTTGGATTGGCTCGGCTAATACTTCCCATGAACTATCTAAATCTTCTAACAATCTTGATTCATTAGTTTCTAGCTTGCTAATGCCTTTTGCAATGGATGCATAAGCCACTAAACAATGAGCGCAACTAACACCAAGGTTTCTAAGCACGGTTGAATCGGACAAATCACGCTGCCAGCGAGAAATAGCCAATTTATCCGCCAAATGGGTGTTAATTGCATTGGCAAGCCCTAAATTTCCCTCGCCGTTTTCAAAATCAATCGGGTTAACTTTATGTGGCATGGTGGACGATCCCACCTCACCAGCAATGGTTCTTTGCTTGAAATAGCCCAGCGACACATAGCCCCAAATATCCCGACAAAAATCAATCAAAATGGTGTTGAAACGATTCATTGAGTGGAAGTATTCTGCCATGTAATCATGGGTTTCAATCTGTGCAGTATACTTCGCATAATTAACGCCCAAATCTTCAATAAAATCTTGTGAAATACCTTGCCAATCTAAATCAGGGTAGGCCGAGATGTGTGCATTAAAATTACCCACAGCACCATTAAACTTACCCATTATTTTTACATTTTCCAGCTGTTCGATTTGACGCTTAAGACGAAAGGCAAAATTCGCCATTTCTTTACCGACTGTAGTCGGTGAAGCCGTTTGACCATGAGTACGTGATAACATTGGAATAGAAGCATTATCTTTAGCCATATTGCCAATCAGTGACAATACATTTTGCATTTGCTCTAAAACCACATCACGACCATCGATCAACATCAAGGCGTGTGAAAGATTATTAATGTCTTCAGAAGTGCAGGCGAAGTGAAAAAATTCACTGACTGCATTCAACTCAGCGTTGTCTTTAATCTGATCTTTTAAGAAATACTCAACCGCCTTAACATCGTGATTGGTGGTACGTTCAATGTCTTTTACCGCTTGTGCATCATCCAATGAAAAATTAGTGGCAATATCCGCTAAAAATTGGCTGGCCTCAGGGCTAAATACTGGCACTTCTGGAATGCCAGCATTATCTGACATAGCTTGCAGCCACTTAACCTCTATCAATACACGATATTTAATCAGTCCAAACTCACTAAATATTAAACTTAAAGCACTGGTTTTATCAAAATAACGCCCGTCTACAGGGGAAATAGCGGTCAATGCATTGAGTTCCATAATTCGTCTAGTCAAATCAAATAAATGATAAAATTATACGCTTTATATGATTAACTTATTAAACAGATGAAAACAGCCTACCTAGTCCATATCGATGAACGCGCCAAAGATAATTTACCGCCACTAGTACTCAATGCAGAACAGACACAGTCCATTGTTGAGAATTTAATTAAAGGACATGATGGGGATTTCTATCTTGATTTATTAACCCATCGCGTTCCGCCCGGTGTAGATGAAGCTGCTTACGTCAAGGCGAGCTTCTTAGCCAGTGTTGCTAAAGGTGAGCAATTTTGTAATGCTATCAATCAAAAGCAAGCAACGTTTTTACTTGGAACCATGCTAGGTGGTTACAACATCACCCCACTAATTGAGTTATTAGATATTGATGCAACAGCACAAGCTGCCTGTGACGCATTATCTAAAACATTACTGATTTATGAAGCTTATCAAAGCATATTAGAAAAGTCAGCTGATAATGCTTTTGCTAAAAAAGTAGTGGATGCTTGGGCGAATGCTGATTGGTTTACCTCCAAACAAGAATTGCCGAAAGAAATTAAACTAACGGTTTTCCGCGCACAAGGGGAAATTAATACCGATGACCTATCCCCAGCTACTGAGGCCTGGTCTCGTCCTGATATTCCTTTACATGCTCAATCTATGCTCGGAAAAACAATGGAAAATCCTCTGGAAACCATTGAAAAACTAAAAGCAAAAGGTTTACCTTTAGCCTTCGTTGGTGACGTGGTTGGTACTGGATCTTCGCGTAAATCAGCGATTAACTCGGTACTTTGGCACATGGGTAATGACATTGATTATGTACCTAATAAGCGTGCTGGTGGTTTTGTTTTAGGTGAAAGCATTGCACCAATCTTCTTTAATACTGCTGAAGATTCAGGGGCACTGCCTATTGAGTGTGACGTATCGAAACTCAATATGGGCGATGAAATTACCATCCACCCTTATGAAGGAAAAATCACTAATACTGATGGTGAAACTATCTCAACCTTTGAATTAGCACCAACCACTATGCCAGACGAGGTACGCGCAGGTGGTCGTATCCCTTTAATCATTGGTCGAGGACTAACAGACAAAACCCGTCAAGATTTAGACCTTCCAGTCAGTGAACTCTTCTTACGCCCACATGATGCCAGTAATTCTAATGTTGGTTTCACGTTGGCACAAAAAATTGTTGGTAAGGCTTGTGGTATTGAGGGTGTTCGTCCTGGTACCTATTGTGAGCCAAGAATGACCACAGTTGGCTCACAAGATACCACTGGCGCTATGACCCGAGACGAGCTTAAAGAATTAGCCTGTTTAGGCTTCTCGGCAGATTTAGTGATGCAAAGTTTTTGTCATACCTCCGCCTATCCAAAACCTATTGATTTAGAACTTCAGCATTCATTGCCAGACTTTATGCACTCTCGTGGTGGTGTAGCGCTCAAACCGGGTGATGGTATTATTCACCCATGGTTAAACCGTATGCTACTACCTGATACCGTAGGCACTGGTGGCGATTCACACACGCGCTTTCCATTGGGTATTAGTTTTCCAGCGGGCTCTGGCTTAGTAGCCTTTGGCGCCTCAATTGGTGTGTTGCCACTTGATATGCCAGAGTCAGTATTGGTTAAATTTACTGGCACTATGCAAGAAGGCATTACTCTCAGAGACATCGTTAATGCCATCCCCTATGTTGCTATTCAACAAGGCTTATTAACCGTTAAAAAAGAACACAAAAAGAATATTTTTTCTGGTCGAATTTTAGAAATCGAAGGTCTAGGTGACTTAAAACTAGAACAAGCATTCGAATTCACCGATGCTTCCGCAGAACGCTCCGCCAATGGCTGCACCTTTAAGCTTAATAAAGAGCCAGTTGAAGAATATTTAAATTCTAATATCGCCCTACTATCATCAATGATAGAGATGGACTATGAAGATAAAAAGACTATTGCAAAACGCATTAAAGCAATGCAAAAATGGCTAGATAATCCAGTGTTAATGGAAGCAGATGATAATTGTGAATATGCAGCAGTTATTGAAGTTAATCTAGACGAGGTTAAAGAGCCAATTCTAGCTTGCCCGAATGATCCAGATGATGTTAGATTACTCTCAGATGTAGCTAATACTGATATTGATGAGGTATTTATTGGCTCTTGTATGATGAACATTGGTCATTTTAGAGCGGCTGCACAATTGTTAAAAGATACGACAGAGACAAAAACAGAACTGTGGATAGCGCCGCCCACTCGCATGGACGAAGCACAACTCAAAAAAGAAGGCGTCTATAGCATTTTTGAGAATCTCACAGATCGAACTGAGACACCAGGTTGTTCAGTTTGTATGGGTAACCAGGCACGAGTTAAAGACAATGCCACTGTAGTGTCAACTTCAACTCGAAATTTCCCAGGTCGAATGGGTGATGACGCCAATGTTTATCTTTCCTCTTCTGAAGTAGCGGCAATCACTGCAAAATTAGGCCATATCCCTACTGTCAGTGAATACTTAACGGCCATGGATGGAATCAAGCCAATGGCGGCTGAAATTTATCAATTCCTTAATTTTGATCAACTGTCTGAATACCAAGAAGCGGTAGGTCATATTGCACTCGATACGATTTTAGAGGAATAATTCACCTCATTTAAGACAATAAAAAAGCCGCATTAGCGGCTTTTTTATTGAAATGCTAAAAGTAGATTATTTAATCTTTGCTTCTTTATACATAACGTGTTTTCTTACAACAGGATCAAACTTTTTAACTTCAATCTTTTCTGGATGAAGACGTTTGTTTTTAGTTGTTGTGTAAAAATGACCAGTTTTGGCCGATGATACTAATTTAATTTTTTCTCTCATAATATATTCCTAACCCTAACTATTAAACTTTCTCGCCACGTGCGCGAATTTCTTTAAGCACAACGTCAATGCCTTTTTTATCAACAATTCGTAAACCTTTAGCGGTTAGCTTTAGTTTAACAAAACGGTTCTCTTCTTCCACCCAAAAACGGTGAGTGTGAAGATTTGGATAAAAACGACGACGCGTCCTATTGTTTGCGTGTGATACATTATTGCCGCTAATTGGGCGTTTACCGGTGACTTGACATACCTTTGCCATAACTAAATTCATCAAAAACTAAAAGAAAGGAATTATACTTAAAAAATGGCTAATTTAAAATCTAATTTATATAAATATCCTATTTACTATTGACTCAACAAACGGTATGATGTTCCCACATTGGAGGGATGGCAGAGCGGCTGAATGCACTGGTCTTGAAAACCAGCAAGGATTAATCTCCTTCTAGGGTTCAAATCCCTATCCCTCCACCAT
>DQNX01000116.1 GCA_015658965.1 Gammaproteobacteria bacterium | reverse complement strand
GCCAAAACGCTTTAGCACTCTACCCGCTACCTTATGCGAGCCGCATCAATGGTAGCCTATTTGAGCTTGCTCCAAGTGGGGTTTACCTTGCCACGTTTGTCACCAAACGCGCGGTGCGCTCTTACCGCACCTTCTCACCCTTACCTATCGAAATAGGCGGTTTAAATTTCTGCAGCACTTTCCGTTAGGTCACCCTACCTAGCTGTTAGCTAGCACTTTGCTCTATGGAGCCCGGACTTTCCTCTGAAAGTAAACTTCCAGCGACCATCCGACCAACTTCGGTGTTGATTATACTTTGAGTTGATTTGAAGATTCTTGCTTAAATCTATATTTGTATATTATAAAAGGAGTAATACGATGAAAACATTGTTAGTACTTTATTTGAGTAATTTTGTACTTGCGGGTGCAAAAATGACGGTACATTTAGAAGAAAATCAAGCCACAAAAAAAGGTTGTTTTTCAATACGAAGACTTAACTGAGTGTGCTGAGCGTATAGAAAACAAGGGCGATTGCGACTCACTAGTTACAAAAATGGAGTTCGAAACTGTGCATATCCCAGGCTTGGATGATGCTTAAAAACTGGCTTGGTTAGCTGTTTTTTTCTAACAAGTTTTTAAAAATGACATGGATATTGTCACCTTGGGCGTTAACCGCTACAGTGACTGGCATATTTTCAACTTCAAATTCATAAATGGCTTCCATGCCCATCTCTTCAAAAGCAATTTTTTTAGCTTTTTTGATTGATTTTGAAATCAAATAGGCCGCGCCGCCCACGGCAATCAAATAACTGGCCTTGTGTTTTTTAATACTTTGTGTGGTGGCTTGACCACGCTCAGCCTTGCCAATCATACCTAGAATACCTGTATTTTCGAACATCATGTCAGAAAAGCAATCCATGCGTGTGGCTGTTGTTGGGCCGGCAGGGCCGATCACTTCATCACCTACTGCATCGACTGGACCGACATAATAAATAAACTTATTATTAAAATCCACACCTGTTGGTAAGCCTTCGCCATTATCAAGCATTTGTTTAAGACGCTTGTGTGCAGAGTCTCGCCCAGTAATAATAGTACCGGTTAATAACAAAGTATCGCCAATATTCCAATCACTCATTTTCTCTCGAGTTAATGTGCTGAGATCAATGGACTTATATTTTGAATAATCCATTTCTAAATCAGGATAAATGCTCATGTCAACGTCTGGTAATTCTGCCACACCTGAACCGTCCATTGAAAAATGTATATGACGCGTTGCGGCACAATTTGGAATCATTGCTACTGGTTGTGAAGCAGCATGGGTTGGGTAATCTTTGATCTTAACATCCATCACTGTGGTTACGCCACCCAAACCCTGCGCGCCAATACCCAGATCATTTATCTTGTTAAATAAGTCTAGACGTAATTTTTCAATATTAGTTGGGTTAGATTTTTGAGCAATCTCAGTAATATCGATTTGATCCATTAAACTTTGCTTAGCTAGAAGCATGGCTTTTTCAGCAGTACCACCCACACCAATACCAATAAGACCTGGCGGACACCACCCTGCCCCCATCGTTGGCACGGTTCTTAACACCCAATCAATTAAACTATCATTCGGTTGTAATACGGCAAATTTAGCTTTATTTTCAGAACCGCAACCTTTCGCTGCAACGATAAAATTAACTTTATCGCCCTTGACCACTTTCATGTTAATGATAGCCGGAGTATTATCACGAGTATTTTCTCTAGAAAAAAGTGGATCTTTGACAATAGAGGCTCTGAGTGGATTTTCAGGATCTGTATAAGCACGCCTAACCCCTTCATTAATCATATCTTCTAAAGACAGCTCTGCATCCCAAGTGATATCCATACCCACTTCAACAAAAATATTAACAATACCTGTATCTTGGCACATCGGACGCTGTCCCAGGGCCGCCATTTTAGAATTAATTAAAATTTGTGCAATGGCATTTTTAGCCGATTGATGTGTTTCTTTTTCATAGGCGCTGGCCATAGCCTGAATAAAATCTGGCGCGTGATAATATGAGATATATTGCAAAGCATTGGAAATGCTTTCAATAACATGTTGTTGCTTGATTTTCATCTTTAGCATGCTTTAAATATTGCCCAATTTTTATTAGGTGTTTATAGTATGATACTCTTTTATTTTAACTAATATTTAACTAGGATTTCTTTTATGTTTGATTTTTTTAGAGGTCAAAGCCTATCAATTGACTTAGGCACCGCCAATACACTTATTTACATGAACGGCGCAATTGTACTAAACGAGCCTTCTGTTGTTGCCATTCGTAATGACAGAGGTTCGCTGGAATCCACTGTGATTGCTGTCGGTCAAGATGCTAAAAACATGCTCGGTAGAACACCTGGTTCAATTCAGGCAATTCGACCAATGAAAGACGGTGTGATTGCTGATTTTACAGTAACTGAAAAAATGCTCCAACATTTCATTCGTAAAGTGCTTAAATCTGGCTTCTTCTCCCCCAGCCCTAAAGTGCTTATTTGTGTGCCTTGTGGCGCTACCCAGGTTGAGCGACGTGCGATTAAAGAAAGTGCGGTTGGTGCAGGCGCAAGAGATGTTTATTTAATTGAAGAGCCGATGGCAGCAGCGCTTGGCGCCGGTATGGCCATTGAAGAAGCTTCAGGTGCTATGGTGATCGATATTGGTGGTGGTACAACAGAAATTGCCATTATGTCACTCAATGGTATTGTTTATTCTGATTCTCTACGCGTCGGTGGCGATGTGTTCGATGATAACATTATTAAATTTGTGCGACGCGAACACGGTATTGTGATTGGCGAAGCAACCGCTGAAAAAATCAAGAAAGAGATTGGTTCTGCCTTTAAAACCAGTGTGGTCAAAAAGATTGAATTTAGAGGTCGTGATGTTGCCAAAGGCATCCCTGTTACTTTTGAGATAACCAATACTGAAATTAGAGGCGCACTGAAAGAGCCTTTATCAACGGTTGTTGCCTCTATCAGAACTGCGTTAGAACAAACGCCACCAGAGTTGAGTTCGGATATTGCTGAAAATGGCCTGGTACTCACAGGTGGTGGCGCACTGTTGGATGGGCTAGACAAACTCATTCATAAAGAAACCAACCTACCAGTACGTATCGCCGACGATCCATTGACTTGTGTGGCTCGTGGTGGTGGTGTTGCACTCGACTTGATTAGAAAGCACAGCATGGGGTTCTTAGCTGCAGAATAATTTAAAAGGCGTATGAGCGATGCAGTTTCTTAAACTTTTTACGCCTGTTTTTATTGCAATTTTTCTGATTCTATCAGATTATAAATTTTCCTACCTAGACAACGTTAAGCAATTTATTGCCAAACTTATCTCGCCCATTTATTTGGTGGTCAATCTACCGTCTCAACTTTATATTTGGATTGATGAACAAGGCACTACAAAGCAAGCTTTGCTCAACCAAAATAAACAACTTAAAGGTGAATTAACACGATTAAAGGGAAATTTACAAACCCACAATTCTGTCCTGTTAGACAATCAAAAACTGACAAAGTTATTGGGCGCCAGTTATCAGCTTAGTGGGCAAAAATTTATATTAGGACGCGTTAGCTCGGTTAGTCAGTCGAGACTTAAAAAACAAATTATTCTCAACAAAGGCCGTGATAACGGAGTGATGATTGGGCAGGTAGTATTAGGCCCTAAAGGGGTGATTGGCCAAATTACACAAGTAACGCCTTTGTATGCAACGGTATTGATGATTACTGATCCCACACAATATGTGCCCATTAAAAATCAACGCAATGGTATCCACGGTATTAGCAAAGGCATTGCCTCAAGTCAAGGAAAATTGGCGGTTACTTTTATTGAATCTGGGCTTGATGTGGTATTAGGCGATGTTTTTTTGACCAGTGCAATTGGCTCAAAATTTCCAGCTGGCTACCCGGTAGGTAGAGTTACTCACGCAGAGCGGCATGCTAACGATCCATTTCTACACATTGAACTCACCCCCATACAAACAACTGAACAGTTAGAATTTGTACTTATTGGGAGAGATAACTAATCATGAATATTCAACGTCCTTATATTTTTCTAACAAAAATTACTTTTTTTGCGCTGATTGTTAGCGTATTACCTTTACCTCAAGTCGCATTAGAAGTTTCGCCTTTTTGGTTGCTGCTGTTTTTTATTTATTGGCTGGCTTATTTTCCAACCAAAGGTCGATTTTTCTTGGCTTTATTATTGGGAGTGTTGCTCGATATTTTGCAAGGTGATATTTTGGGGCAAAATGCCCTGGCATTAATCTTAAGCACTGCATTTATTGTAAATGTTAAGCAGTCTTTCTTTGTGTCTAATCTAAGCACCCAGCAGGTTTATGTTTTTATTGCATCCAGTATTTATTTGGCTTTATTTTTATTGGTACACACCCTGATTCAAGACGCTAACTTTAGTTATTATTTATTATTTGCACCGTTATCGGGTGCATTGTTTTGGCCTTTGGTCAAATTAGCACTGTCAAAGTGTAAACATCAATAAAACACCAGTGGAAAGAATCAGAAACAGTGTACTAGAAAACAAAATTTTCTCAAGCAGAATGCAGATGGCTTTTTTGTTTATTCTGATTATTACGTCAATACTCATACTCAGACTTTATAATTTACAAATTAGTAACCACGATTACTACACTGAAGAATCTCTGGGAAACCAGATGCGAACTTTGTCCATCACCCCCACTCGTGGAAAAATATTTGACCGCAATGGTCAAATTATTGCCACCAACCAACTGTCATACAAACTCAGCTTAACCCCTGAAAAAACCAAAAATATCGCTAAAACATTATTATCCCTAAATCAGCTGGGCTTTATCGATGAGGACGATATTAAACGCTTTCATAAAAATAGAAACCGTTATAAAAAATTTCACAACATCCCACTCAAGCACAAACTCAGTGAAAAACAAGTGGCTGAATTTTTAGTCAGTAACAAATTTATTGGTATTGATGTCGAACCCTATTTTCATCGTATCTACCCTGGCAATGACTCCAACGTTCATGTGACTGGCTATGTTTCAAGAATGAACAAAAAAGACAAGGCTTTCTATGACGATCAAAATTATATAGGAACGGTTTTTGTTGGCAAGGTCGGTATTGAAAAACAATATGAAACATTACTACACGGTATCAGCGGAAAAAAACAGATTGAGCGAAATGTTACTGGTCGTGTGATTGACACAAAAATTATTCATGCAGCCGAAAATGGTAAGGATCTATATTTGAGTGTTGATCTAGACTTACAAAGAAAAGCCGAGTCCCTACTTAAAGGAAGACGCGGCTCTATTGTGGTGGTTGATGTCAGAAATGGCGAAGTCTTGGCTTTGGTTAGCACTCCTACTTACAACCCTAACTGGTTTGTCAATGGTATTTCTCATGCCGACTACAACTTACTGCAAACTTCTAAAGATATTCCTCAGCTTAATCGCGCCATTCAGGGGCTTTACCCGCCGGCATCAACGATTAAGCCAATGGTAGCATTGGCAGGTCTTGAAGAAGGGATTATCACCACTGAGACTACTATTTTTGACCCAGGCTTCTTTAGACTACCTGGGGTAAAACGAAAATTTCACAATTGGAATCGCGCCGGACAAGGTTTAACAAACATGAAAGATGCCATCGCTCAATCCAATGATGTTTTTTTTTATAATTTAGCCAATAAAATGGGGATTGATAAACTTCATGATAATTTAATTCTGTTTAATTTTGGGCGCAAAACAGGGATTGATATTCCGGGTGAACAAGGCGGTATCATGCCTTCAAAAGCTTGGAAGAAAATTAACCGAGACGAGCCTTGGTATCGAGGTGAAACTTTAATTGCTGGCATTGGCCAAGGCTTTATGACTTCAAGCCCATTGCAATTAGCTGTGGCTACTGCCGCACTCGCTAATAAGGGTCAGATATTTCAACCGACCTTACTCAAGGCTACTCAAATACCAGGCGAACCTATTATTGCCGCTAAAAACAAACAAAGCCGACAAATACCCATTAAAAACATTAAACACTGGGAAGACGTTATTGATGGCATGAAAATGGTTGTTTACTCGCCCAAAGGCACTGCTAGACGACTCAACAAAGGTTTAACCTACACACTGGCTGGAAAAACAGGTACATCTCAGGTTTTTGGGCTTGACCCTGAAGAAACCTATATTGCTGAAAAACTGGATGAACGCTTAAGGGATCATGCCTTATTCACCGGCTTTGCACCGATTGAAAACCCACAGATTGCCATTGCAGTGATTGTAGAAAATGCAGGTAGTGGTAGTTCAGAAGCGGCACCGCTTGCTCGTAAAGTATTGGACGTGTATTTTAAAAAACAAACGACACACTAATACAGTTTTTAATTGTTTGCTCATCGACGGGGAAAGCCAATGTTGCATCCATGCGATAACGTTGCTTTAGCTGGTTAAGTTGTGGCTGATTAATTTCATCATACAAAATAATAATCTTAACGTCGGGAGAATGGACCTCTAGTGCTGCTAATAAAGATTCGATATTACTGACGCGATCACGGAATTCAGGATTGTGACTAAATTCAGCTACCAATACTTGATAAGTGTTTTTCTTTGCTAATTTAACCGCTCTTCTTTGAGAGTCTTCAAAGTCAACAGTAAAGCCCAAACTAACAAACAACGGGGTGAAATCATCAAACCCACCTTCATCAACAAAAAATAATAGCTGCTTATTCAATTTTGCAAAGCGTAAAAATTTTTCTTAAATTTTGCAAAGGTATTGTGCTCAATAGCATCTCGCATTTGCGTCATAAGATCTTGATAATAAAATAAATTATGAATGGTGTTGAGCCTGGCGCTTAACATCTCATTTTTACGTTGCAAGTGGTGCAAATATGAGCGAGAATAATTTTGACAAGTGTAACAGTCGCAATTCTCATCCAGTGGTTTTATATCTAATCTATATTGTGCATTTCGAATTTTAACAATACCAACCGAGGTAAATAAATAACCATTACGTGCATTACGTGTTGGCATCACACAATCAAACATATCAATGCCACGTTCAACTGCCTCAACCAAGTCACTTGGTGTGCCCACACCCATTAAATATCTAGGCTTGTCTGCTGGCAACTCATCGGGTAAATAATCAAGCACTTTCATCATTTCTTCTTTGGGCTCACCAACGCTCAAGCCGCCAATCGCATAGCCGTCAAAACCAATGTCTATTAATGCTTTTGCAGAGGTTTGGCGCAATTCTTTAAACATGCCGCCCTGAACAATACCAAATAAAGCATTGTTGTTATTTAGCTTATTGTGTTCTGATTTAGAGCGCTTAGCCCAACGCAAGGACAACTGCATAGATTGATCTGCCATCGTTTCATCCGCAGGATATGGCGTGCATTCATCAAAAATCATCACAATATCTGAGCCGAGTTTATGCTGAATTTGAATCGACTCCTCAGGGCCCATAAAAATTTTATCACCATTTTTAGGCGATCTAAAATCAACCCCCGCTTCGCTGATTTTGCGCATAGCGCCTAAGCTAAATACTTGAAAGCCGCCAGAATCTGTTAGGATCGGGCCTTGCCAATGCATAAAATCATGCAAATCACCATGTGCTTCAATCACGTCTGTGCCTGGCGTAATCGCCAAATGAAAGGTATTACCCAAAACAATCTGAGCGCCTAATTCAACGATCTCTTCTGGGGTCATAGCCTTGACCGTGCCGTAAGTGCCGACTGGCATAAACGCAGGCGTTTCAACCTCACCACGTGCAAAAATCATTTTTCCGCGGCGTGCTTTTTGGTCGGTATGGTTGAGTTTAAATTTCATGATTATTGTCTTGAAGTGTCTTTAGATTGTAACTGCCAAAGTTGTGCATACTTACCATTACTTGATAATAACGCTTCGTGTGTACCACTTTCAATAATTGCACCATCACCATCACCAAGAACGATAATCTTATCAGCATCCTTAATGGTTGATAGACGATGCGCAATCATAAAAGTTGTGTGTTGTTCTGTGAGGCCGTTCAATGCTTTTTGTACCATTTTTTCAGAATATGAATCTAGCGCCGAGGTGGCTTCATCAAAAATCAAAATAGGTGGATTTTTTAACAATACTCTGGCAATTGCCAACCGTTGTTTCTCACCGCCTGAAAGCTTGAGTCCGCGCTCACCTACTAGTGTGTCATACCCTTGTGGTAGTTGATCAATAAACTCATCAATAAAGCTTAATTTGGCGGCTTGCTTCACCTCTTGCATACTGGCATCTTGTTTGCCATAAGCAATGTTGTAATAAATACTCTCATTAAACATAACTGTATCTTGTGGCACCACACCAATAGCTGTTTGTACCGAATGATGTTGATGAGTTTTAATATCCTGGCCATCAATCAAAATTGAGCCAGAATTCACATCATAAAAACGAAACAACAATTTCGCTAAAGTTGTTTTTCCAGAGCCAGATTGACCCACAATGGCAACCTTTTGCCCCGGCTCAATGGTGAAACTAATGTCTTTTAAAACTTTATTTTTTCCTGGATAGGCAAACGATACTTGATTGAACTCGACCTTGCCTTGTGTCACTTTAAGTACAGGAGCGTCCTGCTCATTGCTTACTTTTGGGATTTGGTCAAGTAAATCAAACATGTTGTTCATGTCAATAAAATTGTGTTTAATTTGTCGATAAACAATACCCAAACTACCCAATGGCATAAACAACTGTAGTAGTAAGGCTTGAATCATAATCATATCACCTAAG
>DQNX01000115.1 GCA_015658965.1 Gammaproteobacteria bacterium | reverse complement strand
TTTTCAAACATCGCTGCTTCAGGACGTTAAATCTGTTTCAGGGCTATTAGATGTAAAGTACGATGAGGAAGGCCCCCAATTTGTTTACAATAAATATTTTAAAAATCGCGAACTTAAAGAGTTATTAAAGCCTTGCCTTATTCCAGTATATGATTTAACACGTGGTAAAAATTATTTCTTTCGCCAACATAAGGCCATCGTTAGTGATCGGCATAACTTTTACTTAAAAGATGTCATGCGCTCGGCAACAGCAGCCATTGCTTATTTCCCTCCAGTTAGTGTCACATCAGTGAATGGTCAAGAAAAACACTGTTTTATCGATGGTGGAATATTTGCAGTCAATCCATCTTTGTCCGCCTATGCAGAATTTAGACATTTAAACGAAAATCTGTATTCTAAAAATACCATGATGTTTTCATTAGGTAGTGGCCGACAAGATACCTATCTTGAATGTGATAAAGTGAGCCACTGGGGCGCAATGGAATGGCGTGATACGGGCAGTAATTTAGTGACAACTTCATTATCTGATGCTATCCACTATCAACTAAAAGCGGTATATAACTCAAACCCATATTATTTAAGAATCAATCCGTTTATCGATAAATCTTCCTCAACCAGTATAGATAACAGTCAAGATAAATATCTACAATACTTATATCAACTAGGTAAACAAGCCATTATTGACAATCAATTGGCGCTTAATAATTTTGCTACTCAGTTGATTGAGAGTCACAAGCATGGTGAATTATGACGAATAACCTGCAGCATTTAACACAGCTACTAGACCATGCTTTTAAGGATAAACCTAACAATCAAGCATTGGTTGGTTTAGATAGTATGATTAATTACGATCAACTTTATAACAATAGTATTTATTTAGCAAATTATTTATCAAAAAATATTGGCAAAGGTACTGTTGCTATTATGGTGCCTAATCTGTTGGCATTTCCAGTGAGTTTATTTGGTATCTGGTATGCTGATAGAACAGCGACACTGGTTAATCCACTTTATACCAGTGACGAAGTATTAAAGCAATGTTTGGATGCGCAAGTAACCACCATTATTATTGCCAAAGTGTTTTATAAAACATTGCACCCAATCCTTAAAAAGACGCAAATCAAACATGTGATTACCGTGGAAGTGGGTGACTTACAGCCAACCATTAAAAGGCATATTGTTAATCTAATCACGTGTATCAAGCGTAAAACTTTTATGATTCAAAAGCAATCAGAGGTCAATTACATCAGCTTTAATAAAGCCTTAAAAAATCATGCAAATCATTTGGCAAATAAGCCGTTTAAAAACGAAGTGGCTTTACTACAATATACGGGTGGAACTAGTGGCGTATTAAAAGCAGCAACACTAAAACATAAAAATATTTTGGCTAATATTTATCAATTAGAACAATGGCTACCACAAGATATTAATGATAGTAGTTCGATTCTAACCGCCCTGCCACTTTATCATATTTTTGCACTCACCATTAATTGCTTATTATTCATACACATTAAGGCTACGAGTATTTTGGTGCTCAATCCTAGAGACATTAAGCAATTAATCACACCGATTAAAAAATATAACATTGACGCCATTACTGGAGTTAATACTTTGTTTAACGTATTAGTAAGACACAAAGAGTTTAAAAAACTTAACTGGTCACATCTTAAAATAGCTGTTTCAGGTGGTATGCCATTAGATAAAAAGGTGTCGGATCTATGGCAATCAGTTGTTGGTAAGCCAATTGTACAAGGGTATGGCTTGACTGAATGCTCTCCTGTTGTCAGTGCTGAGAGTTACGATACTAGCGAATACACAGGATCTGTCGGCAAACCCTTGGTTGGCACTACAATTAAAATTTTTGATCAGTTATTACAAGATATGCAAACTAATGAGATTGGAGAGATCGGGATTAAAGGCCCTCAGGTGATGGATTCTTATTGGCATAAAGAAGATATAAATAAAGAGGTATTTACTAAAGATGGTTATTTTCTAAGTGGCGATGTGGGCTATCTAGATGAACACGGCCGAGTTTTTATTGTTGATAGAGTTAAAGACATGATTATCGTTTCAGGTTTCAATGTTTACCCATGCGATGTAGAGCAAGTGCTCAATCAACATCCAGATGTCATTGAATCGGCCTGTATTGGTATTGAACACAAAATTAGCGGGCAATCTGTTAAGGCATTTGTGGTTAAAAAATCAGGTTCAATGTTGGAAAAGAAAGTGCTCATTAAGTACTGTAAAGAACATCTAACTCATTACAAAATTCCAAGAAAGATTCAGTGGGTTGAGTCACTGCCCAAGTCTAACGTTGGTAAAATTCTTAAAAGAAAATTAATTCAACAACTTGATAAATGATACCAAATCTGTGCATTTTTCTTTAATTTTATTGCCGCTATTTTTCACGGCTACTGACCCATAAGGCTTTGCGCTTTTTATTGCCAAAAAGTAATATTATGGCATCATAAAATAGTGGTATTTTTATCTAAAAATCGTCAAAATTTTTTTTAATTTATTTTCAATCTCGCCATCCCTTTGGTGGCAAAAGATTTGACGGATTTGATGCAAAAATGAAAAGATACCCCCTTGCAAAATATATGGAAATACACTATATTTAGTTGTATATAAATTTAATAACACTATATCTAGTGTTTTTCAACTGGGGAGAGAAATGAACGAACATATTCAAGTCACTAAACGAAACGGTATAAAAGAACCCATTGATATGGAGAAAATACACCGCGTAGTACACTGGGCTTCTCAGGATTTAGATGGGGTCAGTGTTTCCCAGGTTGAGATCAATGCGCAGCTGGCTTTTTTCGACGGCATTAAGACCGAAGATATTCATGAAACCATCATTAAATCAGCGGCTGATTTAATCTCTATTGAAGTGCCTGATTATCAGTATTTGGCTGCGCGTTTGGCGATCTTTCATTTACGCAAAAAAGCCTTTAAATCTTTCACTCCACCACATTTATATGCGCATGTTAAAAAGTTTACCGATTTAGGCATTTATGACAAAGACATTCTTGCTAAATACAGTGAGGAAGAAATTAATGAATTGAATGAATATATTGACCATTGGCGCGATATGAAATTCTCTTATGCGGCGGTGAAGCAACTCGAAGGCAAATACCTGGTGCAAAATCGTGTGACGGGTGAGATTTACGAATCGCCACAATTGCTATATGTATTGGTCGGCATGTGCTTATTCCAAGAATATGAGTCCGAAGCACGCATGACTATTGTTAAGCGTTTTTATGACGCTGTATCTAATTTCAAAATCTCTTTGCCGACACCTATTATGGCAGGCGTTCGCACCCCCACCCGTCAGTTCTCTTCTTGTGTGTTGATTGAAGCGGCCGATGATCTTGATTCGATCAGTGCAGCAGCAGGGGCGATTGTTAAGTATGTTTCTCAGCGTGCTGGTATTGGGGTAAATGCCGGTAGAATTCGTGCCATTGGTAGCCCTATTCGTGGTGGCGAAGCCACACACACCGGCTGTATTCCTTTTTATAAGCATTTTCATACGGCGGTTAAATCTTGTTCTCAAGGTGGCGTCCGTGGCGGTGCGGCTACACTTTTCTACCCATTGTGGCATCTTGAAGTAAATGATCTGTTGGTGCTTAAAAACAACAAAGGTACAGATGAAAATCGCATTCGTCATCTTGATTATGGCGTGCAGTTTAATGGCTTGATGTATCAACGTTTCTTAGCCGATGGCGATATCACCCTATTCTCACCACATGATGTGCCCGGTTTGTACGATGCCTTCTTTGTCAATCAGGCTGAATTTACCCGCCTGTATGAACAATACGAACAAGATGATTCAATTAGAAAAGAAACTGTTAAAGCCAGAGAGTTGTTTGCCAAATTTATGCAAGAGCGTGCTAATACTGGCCGTATTTACTTGCAAAATGTTGATCACTGTAATACCCATGGCGCATTTGATCCGAGTGTGGCGCCAGTACGCCAATCCAACCTGTGTATGGAGATCACCCTGCCAACCAAACCACTATATTCCGTACAGGATGAAAACGGCGAGGTGGCTTTATGTACGCTCTCAGCGGTTAACCTGGGTGCACTGGATAGCCTAGATGAGCTTGAAGATATTACCGAGATCATTGTGCGCTCATTAGACTCATTGCTCGATTATCAAGACTATCCAATTAAAGCGGCCGAGTTGGCGAGCAAAAATCGTCGAACATTGGGTATAGGCGTAACCAACTTGGCCTACTACCTAGCCAAAAATGGCGTTAAATATTCTGATGGTTCGGGCAATACACTGGTTCACAAAACTTTTGAAGCCTTGCAATACTACGCGCTTAAAGCAAGTAATAAGTTGGCTAAAGAGCTTGGTGCTTGCCCGCTCTTTAATGAGACACAATACGCCCAAGGCATACTACCCATTGATTCTTATAAAAAAGACATTGATGCTTTTTGCACCACAGAACTGGCACTAGATTGGGATAAATTGCGCCAAGATATTGTTACAACTGGACTTAGAAATTCAACACTCACTGCGCTGATGCCGTGTGAGAGTTCATCGCAAATTTCTAACTCAACCAACGGTATTGAGCCACCTCGAGGCTTTGTTTCTATCAAGCAATCCAAAGATGGCATCCTCAAGCAAATTGTCCCAGACTATGAAGGCCTAAAAGATCAGTATGAATTGCTTTGGGATATTAAAGACAATGAAGGCTACTTGCAACTTTGTGCGATTATGCAAAAGTTTGTTGATCAATCAATCTCTACCAATACCCATTATGATCCATCCAAATTTGAAGGCAATAGAGTGCCGATGAAATTGTTCTTGATGGATTTACTCAAAGCTTATAAGTATGGCATTAAAACGCTTTATTATCATACGACACGCGATGGTAGTGGTGAAGGCGTGGTTGAAAAAGAAGATGATAACGCTTGCGCTGATGGCGTTTGCAAACTCTAAGGGGTAAGGTATGGCGTATAGTATTTTTAGTAAAACCATTAGCAACACATTAACCCAACCCATGTTTTTTGGCGATTCAGTCAATGTTGCACGTTTTGATAAGCAAAAGTTTGAGGTATTTGAAAAACTAACAGAAAAGCAGTTGTCATTTTTCTGGCGTCCTGAAGAGATTGACGTCTCTAAAGACAAAATGGATTTTGCCAAACTACTACCGAATGAAAAACACATTTTTATCTCTAATCTGCAATACCAAATTTTGTTAGATTCGGTGCAAGGCCGTAGTCCAAATATCGCTTTTTTACCGATTGTATCACTACCTGAATTAGAAAACTGGATTGAAACTTGGTCCTTCTCTGAGACCATTCATTCACGTTCGTACACGCATATTATTCGCGCCATCGTCAATGAACCAGGCGCTGTGTTTGACGACATCATGAAAACAGATGAAATCATTCAGCGCGCTGAAAGTGTTTCCAAGCATTATGATGAGCTGATTAAATGCTCACAAGCCTATTTACTGCTTGGCGAAGGATCGCATGATTTGAATGGCGAGCAAACTACCATCGACTTACACAGCTTAAAGAGAAAACTCTATCTCACCATTATGTCGGTCAATATTCTGGAAGCAGTACGCTTCTACGTGTCTTTTGCTTGTTCATTCGCCTTTGCTGAGCGCAAGGTCATGGAAGGCAATGCTAAAATTATCAAGATGATTGCCCGTGATGAAGCACTGCATTTAACCGGCACTCAGCATATGCTTAACTTAATGCGCGACGGTAAGGACGACCCTGAAATGGCAAAGATTGCTATTGAGTGTGAGGACGAAGTTATTAATATGTTTAAAGAAGCTTGCGAGCAGGAAAAAGGTTGGGCAGAATACTTATTCCGAGACGGCTCAATGATTGGCCTAAATGCTGAGAT
>DQNX01000143.1 GCA_015658965.1 Gammaproteobacteria bacterium | reverse complement strand
GTTATGTTACAGTTTTAGTACGTGGTGAGACAGGTGCGGTAAACGCAGCCGTTCGTGCAGGTGCTGACGCTTGTGAACGTGTTGGTGATGGTCTGGTTGCAGCCCACATCATTGCACGTCCACACAATGAATTAGATGCTATTTTAGCCACTAAATAAACGCACCCCTTTAAAAAAAGCAGCGAATAAGGTGCTTTTTAATTTTTAAGGTGCAGCGCAACCACTGGCCTGCCTATATTGTGCCGCAATTTTTTTTTGCTTCTGTTCAATATAGGCGGGCTTGTTACTCACTACTGAACTACAACCACCATCGCTGGGCGCACCAAGCGGCCGTTTAAAGTAAAGCCGTGCTGTACGACTTCCAGCACTGAGTTGGATTCTTTGTCGGGCATCGGGATCATGGTGACAGCTTCGTGGAATTCTGGGTTGAAGGTCTCTCCTGCTGGATTGAGCAGTTCAACACCAAATTTTTCTAGAGTTGATAAAAAGACTTTGTCGGTCATTTCTAGGCCTTCGGTGATGCTTTGTACCGATGCACTGTCTTCTTTGGCAGTTTTTAGGCCCATGGTGAGTGAATCTTTAACTTCAAGTAAGGCTTTGACAAAACCATCTAGGGCAAATTTGTGCGCATTTTCTAGGTCTTTAGCGTTGCGACGCTTGAGGTTTTCCATTTCCGCTTGGGAGCGAAGAAGCTTGTCCCAGTTATCTTTAACTGATTGCTGAGCCTCTTCTAATTGGGCTTGCAAGTCATTTTCTGGACTTGGCATTGCGCTTGATTCGATGTCTTCATCTTCAATTTTCTCGAAAGTTTCTTCTTGGTTTTGCTTTTTTGTCATTTTGTTGTCCAACTCATGTATATTTGTACTCATTATATAAGGGCTATTTTAAATAAATCAACAGCAATAAATAAATTATGTTTAATACCATTGGCATTATTACCAAACCAAATGATTCGATCAGCGAGGGCAAGGCTGAAGAGCTTAGTGCCTTCCTTGAAGAGCAAGGCGTGGGTGTGGTGTTCGAATCAGAACAAATCGAAGAACAGGCCGATTTAATTATTGTGGTGGGTGGTGATGGTTCTTTACTGAACACGGCGCGCTCTTTTGTTGATAACAATATTCCAATTTTGGGGATTAACTTAGGCCACCTAGGTTTTTTGGCCGATGTGTCGGTGAACAATATGGCTGAAATTGTAGCTGAAATACTCAGTGGCAACTTTACTAAGGAAGAGCGTTGTTTGTTGTCGTGCCAGATTGAGCAGGACGGCAAGGTGTTAGACCAACAGTTGGCTTTAAATGATGTGGTTGTGCACCGAAAAGAAACTTTAAAGATGATCGAGTTTGATGTGTTTATTGATGGCAAGTTTGTCAATAATCAACGTGCTGATGGTCTGATTGTTACCACACCGACAGGTTCAACAGCCTATGCACTATCAAGTGGTGGACCGATTATGCACCCAGGCGTGAACGCGATTGGCTTGGTGTCAATTTGCCCACATACCATGAGCCATAGACCATTGTTAGTGCCCGGTGGTAGCGAGGTGGTGATACGCGTAAAAAAATCTGACGAAGGTGCAACGGTAAGTTTTGACGGGCAAACTTCGCTGGAAATTGTCCCAGGGCAAGATATCCGAGTGCGCCAACATGGCAGTTTTATTCATCTATTACACCCACAAGATTATGATTATTTTGAGATTATTCGATCCAAGCTGCACTGGGGTGCTAAGCTCTAAGTAGCGTATAGCGTCGACCATGTTATCCCAATTATCGGTTAAAAATTTAGCGGTTGTTGAACGCCTAGACTTATCATTTGACTCTGGCATGAGCACGGTAACCGGCGAAACCGGTGCAGGAAAATCAATCTTGTTACAAGCACTGAGTTTGGCATTGGGCAGGCGCGGTGATTCTACCTTAGTGCGCCACGGCAAAGACAAAGCCGAAATCAGTGCCGTGTTTGATGTGGCGCAGCATCAAAAAATACAAAACTATTTACAAGCACAATCGTTAGAGGATGAAGGCGAGTGTATTTTGCGCCGTATTATTAGTAGTGATGGGCGCTCTAAAGCCTTTATTAACGGGGTTAGTGTACCCTTGTCAGTGATGAAAGGCGTGGGTGAATTATTGATTGATATGCATGGTCAAAACGAACATCAATTATTATTGAGAGCGGATCAACAACGAGAATTGCTTGATACGTATGCACAGATTGGCAAAAAATGTGCAGCACTAAATCAAGTGGTGTCTGAATATAATAGCGTCAGTAAGCAGATTGATGAGTTGAGTAACAATCAAGACTTACAACGCCAACAGCAAATGTTGTTACAACACCAACTTAAAGAGCTAGAAGGTGCCGTGCTCACCGAAGAGGAACTTAATCATATTGAGGGTGATTTTAAAACCAGCGCAAATGCAGCAAGTTTGATTGAAAAAACAGCCGCCATTCTCAACCAACTTGAACAAGAGTCAGGCGCTAATTCACAGCTGAACAGTTTGAGCCATGAACTGAGTTTAGCGGCAGAAATGGATGAGAAGCTTGTGCCGATTTCGGCGTTGTTGTCCGGCGCACAGGTGCAAACACAGGAAAGCGTTTATGAGCTGAGTAATTATTTATCCAGTTTGTCAGTAGATGAGCAAACAACGGCTGAATTAGAACAAAGGTTAGGCGAGTTGCACGATTTGGCACGTAAGCACAATTGCCAGATTAAAGGGCTGATTGTTGCTAGAGAGCAGATTGTTGCACAATTAAAATCCATCAGTGCTGCAGGCACATCGCTTGATGGCCTGCAGCAACAAAAAGATCAGCTTGCCCAGCAGTATCAAACACAAGCCAAACATTTAAGTCAGATAAGGGGTGAAAAAGCCAGCCACTTATCAAAAGCAGTTACCGAGGCCATGCAAGTGTTGGGCATGCCGGGCAGTATGCTCAAGGTTGACTTGCCGAATAAGGTGTCTGGCGTTCATTACAACGGCAATGAGGGTGTAGATTTCTTGGTCAAGACCAATATGGGCAGTGATTTTAAAGCCTTAAAAAAAGTGGCATCCGGCGGAGAATTGTCACGCATATCGTTGGCAATCTCGGTGGTGAGTAGCGACAGTGAATACACCCCAACTTTGATTTTTGATGAAGTCGATGTCGGTATTAGTGGCGCTGTTGCCGAAGTGGTTGGGAAAAAGTTAAAACAGTTGAGCGAACATTACCAAGTGATTTGCATCACCCATTTGGCGCAAGTGGCCAGTTTTGGTCATCAGCATCTGCGGGTCAGCAAAGCACAACAAAACGATGGTGCACAAACAACAGTAGAGCAGCTTACTAGTGATGAGCGTGTAAATGAAGTGGCACGTATTTTAGGCGGTGCAACGATTACGGATAAAGCACGCCAAGCTGCCGAGGAAATGATCAAACAAAGTGTTTAAAAAAAAGCCGCTTAATGCGGCTTTTTTTTAAGGGGTTTTATTTTTTCTTT
>DQNX01000156.1 GCA_015658965.1 Gammaproteobacteria bacterium | reverse complement strand
GTCATACACGACTTAAAAATCGCTCGATGCACATCGCCAATACTGACGATGCCAACCAACTTGCCTTTATCGGTAACGGGGATTCTTCTGAATTTTCTAAGCCACATGGTGCTTGCTGCTTTTAAGCAAGGCATGTCAAGATCAATACTGGAAACATTTTTTGTCATTAGCTCACCAATCTTAACATTCATGGTGTCTTTGTAATTGTGTTCCATATTTTCAAAATCAAAATGGGTATCGCTCATGATTTCATCAAGCTTGGGGAACATGTGTTGAAGAATGTCTTTTTCAGAAATGATGCCGACTAGGTTGTTGTCATCATCAACAACTGGTGCACCACTAATATGATCCATGATCATCATAATGGCAATATCTTTGACGGATTGGTCAGCGGTAACAGTTTTAACGTTGGTTGACATGATATCTTGTACTTTCATGGTGTTTCTCCTTATAAATTTATATTAATACAATAAAAAAGCCCCCTAATAGGGGGCTTTAAAAACTTATACAGTTTTTATTTGAGGGTTACTTTGTGAATTCAGGATAGGCTTCTAAACCACATTCTGTAATGTCCACACCTTCTGCTTCTTCTTCGTCTGTAACTCGAATACCCATAATGGCTTTTAGCACTAACCATAAGACTAATGAAGTGCCGAATACCCAAACAAAGATCGTTGCTGCACCAGCTAACTGACCAGAGAACGACACACCTGAGTTTGTTAATGGTACGGCTAATAAGCCCCATAAACCAACCACTCCGTGAACCGAGATTGCACCTACTGGATCATCAATCTTAAATACTTTATCCAGGATGTCAATTGAGAATACAACAATCACACCACCAACAGCACCAATTAGAGTCGCTTCTAAAGCCGTTGGTGTATCTGGGCCTGCAGTAATTGCAACCAGGCCTGCTAATGCACCGTTTAATGCCATCGTAAGATCTGCCTTACCCCATAGTAGTTTAACTAGGATGAGTGCTGCAATCACACCACCTGCTGCTGCTGCATTGGTATTTAAGAACACCATTGCCACGGCATTAGCGCTTTCTTTACTCGCCATTGCCAATACTGAACCACCATTAAAACCAAACCAACCCATCCAGAGGATGAATGTGCCTAGTGTTGCTAATGGCATGTTCGCACCTGGAATCGCGTTTGAAGAACCGTCTTTGTTGTATTTACCCTTACGTGCACCTAAAACAATAACACCTGCTAACGCTGCTGAAGCACCGGCCATATGTACAATACCTGAACCAGCGAAGTCTGAGAAACCTAAGTCACCTAAGTTAAATAGACCGAAAACAGCTTCACCATTCCATGTCCATGCGCCTTCCATTGGGTAAATAACACCCGTGAAAACAATCGCAAAGGCAAAGAATGAGAATAACTTCATACGCTCAGCCACTGAACCAGAAACAATTGACATTGCTGTTGCTACAAACACCACTTGGAAGAAGAAATCTGCTGCGCTTGAATAGGTTTCGCCAGCGCCACTAATGCCTTCCAGCATAACACCGCCACCATACATAATTTCATAACCGTAAACCATGTACATGGTACAAGCGATTGCGAATAAGCCAATGTTCTTTGTTAAAATTTCAGCCGTGTTTTTACTACGAACTAAACCCGCTTCTAGCATCGAGAATCCCGCTGCCATCCACATAACCAACGCACCCATCATTAAGAAATAAAAGGTGTCGATTGCAAATTGCATTTCTAAAATTGTATTTTCCATACGTCCTCCTTATAGCGCTAAAGAACCGGTTTCGCCCGTACGAATACGGACCACCTCTTCTAAGCTTGAAACAAAAATCTTACCATCGCCAATCTTGCCTTCATTGGCTGCACCGCTGATTGCACTAATGACAGCATCTACTTGATCTGCTGGGAGCGCAATTTCTAATTTTACTTTAGGTAAAAAATCGATCGTGTACTCTGCGCCACGATAAAGCTCTGTGTGGCCTTTTTGACGGCCAAAACCTTTAACCTCTGTTGCGGTAATTCCTGAAACACCAATTTCAGCAAGCGCATCTCTTACATCGTCAAGCTTAAAAGGCTTAATGATTGCTGTTAACATTTTCATGTTACTTCTCCTTATTTTAAAAACAAAAAAAGCCAATAGTCATGCTTGTAAAAAATATAAACTTAACTACTGGCCCCTATACCAAATTGCCACAACCCCCTCTTTGAGACTGGCAAAAAAAATGTCTACTCAAACCCTTCTTTACTAAAAAAGCCTAAATAAACGTCAATGTTCTTCTTTTAACTTCCCGCCGTTGGGAGTTAACTTCATAAAAAGTATAAACAAAAAAAATTAAAGATGTAACCTATTTTATAGATTGATTGTATTTATCTTCAAAATTATTTAAAAAGTCATCTGCACTCATGCAATGACTGCACTGATCTGCCAACTGTCTAAACTTATTTCCAACTCACAAGACAAACAATCTCTCTGCTGGTTGATTAATGCTGAAATTTATATCTCTATCTCTTAAGTATTTATTGTTTAATCAATGCCTGATAACGCTCTTCACTCAATATTTCAATACCCAATTTATCCGCACTTTCAATTTTCTTTGGCCCAACTTTTTCACCAATAACCAAATAATCAGTTTTGGCACTAACACTACTAACCACTTGTATACCAATGGATTTAGCGTGTTTTTTAATGGCTTCTCGAGAGCCATTCATTTTGCCTGTAAAGATAATTTTTTTACCACTGAGACTGTGCGTAAATTCTAACAAGTCTGCTTGCAAAGGCGTTAGTTCTAAATTGAAGTGATATTGGCTTAATAAATCAAATTCTGATTGAATGGCGTTAAGCCCAGTAACAATCATTTGTGCGGTCAGTTCGGCAAAACCGTCAATGGCTGATATTTGCTCCAAGTCTAGCGCAAAAATAGCATTAAGCGAAGAGGACTTTAACAAATTTTCACAATTTCCCATGCCCATCCTCACCATACCAAAAGCCGCCAAAAAACGCCAATCTTCAATCTGTTCATTGGTTGAGCGCTTGAGTTGATTTATCAGGTTAGCACTGGTTTTATCACCAAAACCCATCGTGCTTAAATCGCTTTCATTCAACGCATAAATTTGGGAAATTTTACGAATGCCCTGCTCATAAAGTTTTTCAATGGTGGCAATCCCAAACCCGTCGTTATTGGCCAATATTTTGAAAAAATACTCCATTTTGCCAATCACCTGTGCCGGACAATAAGTATGATTAGTACAAATTAAAAAATCGGCTTGCCACTGTAGTTGTTCACCACAACTTGGACATATTGTTGGAATATCAACAGCGACCGATTTTAAAACTTGATTAATTTTAGGAATCACCAAACCTGAACGTGTGAGCTCAATCACACTGCCGGCACCCAAACCCTGGGCTTTTACCAATCCATAATGGTGGCCTGTTGCTCGCACAATCGTTGCCCCACTCAATTGGGTTGGCTCTAGCTCTGCCACCGGCGTAATCTTGCCAGTGCGCCCCACTTGAGGGGTAACACTCAATACGTTCACTTGTGCTTTGTCTTTGTTTTCTTTAAAAGCAACCTGCCAACGGTGGAATTTTCGATTCG
>DQNX01000028.1 GCA_015658965.1 Gammaproteobacteria bacterium | reverse complement strand
TTTTCAGCTTCTAATTTTGCTCTAATTGTATCACGGTCAATCCACCACTTATCATCCACTAGCTGATCTACCGCACCGGATAATTTCTTTAAAAAAACCTCGGGCTTGTCTAACTCTAATGTTCTATGCCATACATCAAAAGTAGATTGGTCAGTAATGTGTGAATGTTTGTCAGCAACACTGGCTAACATTTGGGACGTAAAAAATGTTAAGTCATCGTCTTCACCACAGCGCATTGAAGTAACATAATGCGCTGCCGCTGCCGCTATCGCTCTCGTGTCTGCTTCTTCTGGCGATTCTTCAACCAAATGTTGTAACATCGCTACGGTGATTTCTGGATCAATCGGAAAAGTAATGCCTAGCCATAACGCATGCCCAAGTGCCACTAACGCATCTGGACCCTCGGATAAAAACATCACATCACAAGCTTCAACAGCCAGCTCCCATAACTCATCTTCTTGTGCCAGACTAAACGCGGTAAAAGCCTTTTCCCAAGCATCTGCACCTTTATAGCGCTCTACTTGAATACGGCCAATTTCCAATAAACTTTTAATCCGTTCTTCGGCTGGTGAGCTCTCGCTTAAGCCCGACAGTTGTGCTTCAAAATACTCCAGTCTTGCTTGTAATTGCTCTTCGTTCGCGTATACATCTTCGCCGTCATCACCATCAAAAATATCTTGGTCTTTGTTTAAATATTTAAATCCCATGTATCTCCTTTAGTAAAATGCTGCTTCCAAGCGATCTTCCCAATTTTCTGGCGTATCACCATAATCGGGCTTAACATCCATTTGAAAAAAACGCTCGTCTGATGTTTTGGCGATGGCTTTAAGCGCCACAACCAACTCTTCAAAATCATCAATTTGCGGATTTGCAATTATAACTTCGCTAATTAGCAACATAAAATTTAGTCTTATTAATTGAATGCCTTGTATTTTACACCGCAAAACTTACAAGTAGCGGTGTGATGGTTAGGCTATGATTTTTTTCTTAGTGGTTTTTTTTGGTTGCCGGCTTAGCTTTGGTCTTTTTCGGCGCTGCCTTTTTACGTTTTTTAGCTTTAGTCTTAGGTTTAAGCTTTCCAGAAATGGCTTTTTTACACTCTTCAAGGGTTAGATCGCTCGGCTCTTTGTCGCCAAAAATCTTTTTAATGGTGATGTTTTTCTGGCCTTTGCCTTTCTTTTTGCCATTCCAGATATAGGGTCCAAAACGACCATTAAGTACTTGGATTTCAGAGTCATCAAAGGTTTTAATAATGCGTTCCGCATCAAACTTTTCCTTGGCTGCAATGAGCTCTAATGCCGTTTCAAGGGTAACGTCTTCAGGAGTGTGTTCTTTTAGTGAAACATACTTTTTGCCATACTGAATGTAGGGCCCAAAGCGACCATAGTTGGCTTTAATAACGCCAAAGTCGTCCGTTTCACCGACTGTGCGCGGCATATTAAACAGCTCTAATGCCTCATCAAGCTTAATAGTTTCAATATCTAACGTGCCTCTAAGTGCAGCGAAAACTGGCTTATCTTCGTCATCTTTGTGGCCAATTTGTGCAAACGCACCATAACGACCAAAACGCACGCTAACGGGTTTACCCGATTTAGGATCTTCACCCAATTCGCGCATGCCGTGTGTTTCCTCGCGGGATATATCCGCGGCGGCAACAATTTGAGCATGAAAAGGCTCGTAGAAATTTTTAACAACATTTTTCCAAGGCACGTTTTTTGTAGCGACCGTGTCAAAATCAGATTCGAGTTTAGCGGTAAATTTTTAATCAATGATGTTGCTGAAGTTTTTAACCAAAAAATCGTTGAGTAAATAAGCCACATTGGTTGGAAATAGTTTGTTTTTTTCCACGCCCGTGGTTTCATTTGGTTTTGATTCTACGACCGTGCCTTCGCTTATTTCAATCAGTTCATATTCACGCTCAAAGCCTTCTCGGGTTTCTTTAGTAACGTAATTTCGATCTTGCACGGTGGACACCATGGTGGCAAATGTTGACGGCCTGCCAATGCCCATCTCTTCAATTTTTTTAACCAAAGAGGCTTCAGTGTATCGAGGTTTGGCGCGTGAGAAGCTTTCTCTTGCTGAAAAACTTGCCAAGGTTAATGGCTCGCCTTGAGTCAAATCAGGCAACAGCTTGTCTTCTGCCGAAAGATAGTTATAAACTTTCAAAAACCCTGGAAAAGTTAGAATTTCACCCATCGCCACAAACAACTCATCGGCATTTGATACGGCGATTTTAATTTGGGTTTTTTGTAATTTTGCATCGCTCATTTGTGAGGCAAGCGTGCGCTTATAAATCAGGCTATATAATTTAGCCGTTTGCTCATCGACGCCATAAATACTTGGCTTAGTTAGATCGGTTGGGCGAATCGCCTCATGCGCTTCTTGTGCGCCCGCATCCTTAGTTTTAAAACGTCTGGCATTATGATACTCAACGCCAAACTCTTGCTTAATGACTTTTTCTGCTGCTTCAATCGCCGTTTCAGACAAGGTGAATGAGTCGGTCCTCATGTAGGTAATGGCGCCTTCGCGATACAAATTTTGCGCGATGGTCATGGTTTGTTTGACTGAAAAACCCAATTTTTGCGAGGCCTCTTGTTGCAAGGTAGAGGTAATAAATGGCGCCTTTGGTGAACGCTTAGACGGTTTTTTCTCAACCGATAGAACGCTTAAATCCGCTGATAAAAGTTGGGTTGCAAATGCCAAAGTCTGGTCTTTAGAGTCAAAATCTTTATTCAGCTTAACTTCAACCAGCTCGCCATTGTCATTCACCAATTCGGCCTTTACTTTATAGCTAGAAACAGCGCTATGCTGGCTAATTTCACGCTCTCTTTCGACCACCAAACGCATTACCGGAGATTGCACACGCCCTGCAGAGCGTGCCCCTGAAATTTTGCGCCAAAGCACCGGGGAGATTTCAAACCCTACCAATCGGTCAATCACGCGACGCGCTTGCTGGGCGTCGACCAAATTAAAATCGACCGTTCTTGGATTGGTAATCGCGTTGGTAATCGCGCCTTTGGTAATTTCATGAAAAACGATTCTTGAGGTATCTCTTGGCAGCTTGAGCGCTTCTAATAAATGCCAAGCAATGGCTTCGCCTTCGCGGTCCTCATCCGTCGCCAGATATACTTTTTCAGCCACTTTGACTGCTTTTCGCAACTCGGCTACGACTTTCTTTTTGTCAGCGGTTACTTCATACGTGGGCTCAAAATTGTTTTCAAGATCAATGCCCATATCTTTTTTAGGCATGTCACGAATATGGCCGATACTTGACTTGACGACGTAGTCTTTGCCTAAGAATTTTTCAATCGTTTTGGCTTTAGCGGGGGACTCAACAATAACAAGGTTTTTTGCCATTATTGAAGGGTATGGTTGTCATCAAGAAATACAATAGATTCTAACCATTGTGCTGAAATTTCTTCATCATCGCTATCACTATTCCCCAATATCATCATCACCACCCACTTCAAATCATCTAAAGAAATGGCTGAATCGCCCAGTGACATAATTTGATCAATAATCATTTCACGCTGATTGGCATCTATCTGTCTCATGTTTTCCATAAACAACAGAAAACCACGAGATTTGGCGTCTAATTTTAATTTTTCTGCCGTACTGTAAATACGCATACCGCCACGCGTGTTGGCAAATGGTTTAATATTTCCATCTTGTAAAGTAGCAATATTCTCTAGCCAGTTCAACGCTTTATCAATGCGTGCAGCTTCAAAACCAACATCTGAAAGGTGGGCTTTTAAAGTGGTATCGTCAATTTCATGAGACGAGTCGTATTCCGCTTCTTCAAACAAGTAATCAAACATATAAGTTAGTACATCAAGAATATTATTCGTCATAAAAACCTTAATTAGTTAATAAATAACCAGTGCCATCGACCTTTGTCACCCTATTTGCAAGCTCCAATAAAAGCAGCTCTTGTGTGATGATTTGGGGGCTTAAACCACTTTTTTCAACCATTTCATCAACTGTCATGGTCTCATAACTTAAGCATTTTAATAGCACAGTGGGGGTGTTGTCTACATCTTTTGTAGAAATAACCGTTTTAACGACTTGTATCGAGGGGGTGAAATCCAATGTTAGCTCATCAGTAATGTCGTTAACATTCTCTACTAATTTTGCACCTTGCTTGATTAATTGATGACAACCCTGAGACAAAGGATTGTGAATTGAGCTTGGGATGGCAAACACTTCTCGGCCTTGTTCGGCTGATAATTTAGCGGTAATCATGGTACCGCTTTTAATACTGGCTTCCACCACCAAAGTGCCTAAACTCAGGCCGCTAATAATACGATTGCGCCTTGGAAAATTATTCGCAATCGGTGAAGTACCAATTGAAAATTCAGAAACCAGTGCACCTTTGGTTGATATTTGATGGGCGAGTGATTTATGCTTAGCAGGATAAATTCGATCCAAGCCTGTACCACACACAGCAATAGTGGACTGGTCAGCTTCCAAAGCACCAATGTGTGCACTGGCATCAATACCACTGGCCATGCCTGAGGTGATTACCAAGCCCAGTTTGGACAGTGCACTTGCAAACTGCTGTGCGTTTTGTTTGCCTGCTGGGGTTGGATTTCGACTGCCAACAATGGCAAGTTGTGGCCTTGACAAACACTCAGTGTCACCACGCACATACAATATTGGCGGCGGATCCGCAATGGTTTTAAGTTGGTCGGGATACGCCTCATCAATCAGTGTAAGGATATGGCAATCCTGCGCCTTAGCCCAGTCTAAATCAGCTTGCACTACCGACGGGTCGTATTGCTCTATAAAATCAAGCGTAGCTTGCTTAAACAAGCCGCTTTGCAGGCGTGCAGATTTTGATGCCAGAAAAACCTGTTCCGGCGTTTCAAACACTTCGAGTGCTTTATAAAAAGTACGAACACCTAGATGTGGCGCTTTAAGCAATATTAGCCAATAAATTAAATCCATCTCAAATAGGTTGTTGTAGTATTAAAGTTATTATAAATTATCACACTTATTTACAAGGCGTATTGTGATTTATGGTAAAATTGCAAGATTTTATCGGCTGATATTCTATTATGAAACAGAAAAGAACCTTCCAACCCAGTGTTTTAAAACGCAAACGTACTCATGGATTTAGATCAAGAATGAGCACTAAATCTGGCCGTGCGGTGATTAATGCTCGCAGAAGAAAAGGACGTAAGCGCTTAGCAGCCTAATGTCTCAACGGCTGACACGTGAAGCCAAAATCCTAAAACCCAACGAATACACTCAGATTTTTAAAGGGGGTAGTCGGGTTAAGGGCAAGCACTGGCAGATCATTGCAAAGCCGATTCAAGACCCTCGGCCGCGCCTAGGGCTAGCAATCTCGAAAAAAGTAACCCGCTTGGCTGTTGATAGAAACCGTTTTAAACGTGTTGCCCGAGAGACGTTTAGATTGGCACAAGCGGATTTAGACAATTGGGGATTTGTGGTCATGGCTAGAAAGTCTAAGCCCGCCAAAAGCCCCGAGCTGTCTGCTGAATTATTAGACTTATTTAAACAGGTGGCAAAAAACTAATCTGAATTATGCGTTATCTATTGCTTATTCCCATTAAATTTTATCAACTCTTCATCAGCCCATTTTTGGGCGCTAACTGTCGTTTCGACCCCACCTGTTCACAATACTCTTATGACGCCGTCAAACAGCATGGCTTTTTTAAAGGCTTTGCTTTGAGTGCCAAGCGCATTGGAAAATGCCACCCTTGGCATGATGGCGGCTTTGATCCGGTACCTAAAAAACATTCACATTAAATAAAAACAACAAACCATGAATAATCAAAAATTCTTTTTAAGCATTGCCATTTTCCTAACTATTTTCTTACTTTGGGACAAATGGCAAATCACACACATCACTGATGCAGATGGCAATGTTGTACGCAAGACTCAAATTATTCTAGACACACCATCGAAAAATAACGATGTGCCAATGATCAATACAGAAACAACACAAATTGATCTGCCAACACCCAGCATTAGTGAATCGTACGGATTTACCACCGTTACAACCGACTTACTCACCGTAGAGATCAGCCACAAAGGTGGCACCATTCAAAATGCCTACCTTAATACTTTTCCAGTAGAAATAGGCGGCGAGGAAAAATTTCAGTTATTGAGTAATAAAGCAGACTCGTTGTTCCAAGCACAAAGTGGTTTAGCTTCACGCGATGATTTGTTGCCAACCCATTTATCTAACTTCAACTCAGCCAGCACAAATTACCAGTTGTCTGCCGATGAGCTAGTAGTGCCAATGACTTGGCAGGGTGAGAATGGAATCAAGGTGACTAAAAACTTCCATTTTAAAAAAGGCAGCCATACTATTGGTATTGATTATCAGATTACCAATAATTCTAATCAAGCCATTCCAGCCAAAAGTTATGTTCGTTTGAGTCGTCGTGCGATTGACCAATCAAACATGATGATGCCAACCTTCACTGGTGGTATCGTATACGATAAAAAAACCCACTCTGTGCAAAAAAATGAGTTTGATGATTGGGATGAGTTTAACCAACAATCATCAATAGGTGGCTGGATAGCCATGGTTCAACAATACTTTATTGCAGCTTGGGTTCCAAATCAAAATGAATCTCAGGTATTTTCTGCCAGCTCAAGCAACAATGTGCACAAGCTAACCAACGCCAACCAACAAATTAGCATTGGTGCTGGCAGCAGTGCAACATTGGACGCCAATCATCTTTACCTTGGCCCCAAAGAGTACGGCAAGATTGAAAAAGTAGCAACCGGACTGAACTATACACTGGACTACGGCTGGTTAGATATTTTGGCCGATCCATTGTCTTGGGGCATTCACAAAATTAATGATCTAGTTGACAGCTGGGGTTGGTCGATTATTATCATCACCATTTTAATCAAATTGGCTTTTTACCCATTGAGTGAAAAATCATATCGTTCAATGGCAGGCATGAGAAAGCTCTCGCCAAGATTGGCCAAGCTTAAAGAGACTTATGGCGACGACAAGCAGAAGATGGGACAAAAAACCATGGAGCTGTATAAGAAAGAAAAAATCAATCCTGCCTCAGGTTGTTTGCCAATCATGGTGCAAATCCCGGTATTCATTGCTTTTTACTGGATGTTGCTTGATACGGTTGAATTACGTCAAACAGAATTTTGGTGGTTAACCGACTTATCAACACAAGACCCTTACTACATCTTGCCGATCATCATGGGTGCGTCTATGTTTATACAGCAAAAACTCAACCCGCCGCCGCCTGATCCGATGCAAGCGAAAATTATGATGTCATTACCCTTTATATTTACCATTTTCTTTCTCTGGTTCCCGTCAGGTTTGGTACTTTACTGGGTGTTTAACAATGTATTATCGATTGCACAGCAGTGGTCCATTAACAAACGTATTAATGGCTAAATAATAAAGCCACTGCGTACTTTGTCTTTTGAGGTATTCAGTTATACTGTCTTGAAATGTTATTAAACAATTTAGATGAATACCAGTATTGGAGAGACGAAAAACTCGCCCATGCGCCAACCCAGTTAAATGATTGTATTGTTGAAATCGATGATGCGTTTAATCTACGTCTGGCTGAAAAAGATAAAATCCTAAGTCTGTGCCAACAGGGAAACTTTGCCCTATTTCAAATTCAGCCTATTGAGCAATATGACAAAGCGATTATCAGTATCAATACACAACTAGGCTTAAAAGATTTTGATCAACACTTGTTTGTTAAAACGGGTGGCTTAGCACACATCACTCAAAGCGACAAAAAAGACCAGGGCGAATTCATCCCATATACCGACAAAAACCTAGGCTGGCATACGGATGGCTACTACAATGCAATAGAGCAGCGTATTCGTGCGTTTTCATTGTTCTGTGTTAAACCTGCCGTCCAAGGTGGGGTCAACGAGTGGGTTGACCCGCAAATGATTTATTTATTGTTGCATGAAGACAACCCTGATGTTGTCAAAGCCTTGATTCATCCAAAGGCCATGAGCATTCCTGAACACAAGGTTGATGGTAAAGTTAGACGAGCAACATCAACTGGGCCCATCTTTTTTATTGATGAATTAAGCAAGCAATTGTCTATGCGCTACACACAGCGTAAGAAACATATTGAGTTCTTTGATTCGCTTGAGATTCAACAAGCTGTAACGTATTTAGACGCCCTGTTAAATACAACAACCGACTATCACTTCAAACACCTGATGAAAACTGGGCAAGGGATAGTGTGTAACAATATTTTACACAAGCGCAATGCTTTTACTGATGATGAGGACAACCCAAGACTGCTACTAAGAGGGCGCTACTTTAACCGAATCGAATAGGGATATAATAAGCTCATGATTAGCAATCACCGACTAACATCAGCCACACAATCTCCCTCGATCAATTATAACGATCGTCCTAATGGAGAAATTTCTCTAATCGTCATTCACAACATCTCCTTGCCGCCGGGTGAATTCAACAACCCCTATATTGAGCAGTTTTTTACCAACCAGCTCGATTTTAATGCGCACCCCTATTTCAAAACTATTCAAGACTTACAAGTGTCGTCCCACCTGCTGATTAAACGCGATGGCTCTATCATTCAGTTTATACCCTTTGATAAACGCGCTTGGCATGCAGGGGAGTCTAGCTTTAATGGTCAAGACAACTGCAACGATTTTTCCATTGGCATCGAACTAGAAGGAACCGACAATCTTAACTATGAAGCGGTACAATACCAATCATTAAAAACAACATTAAAGCAATTAAAAAACTATTATTCAGTCCAAAATATCGTTGGGCATAGTGATATCGCCCCAGGAAGAAAAACTGACCCAGGAGAGGCGTTTAATTGGGGTGAAATAAAGGATTAATTCATGAAGCTACTCAATAAATCTTACTTACGAGCCAAGCAAATTCAACTGATTATTTTTGATGTTGATGGGGTATTAACCGATGGTGGGTTGTATTTTTCTGATGATGGGCAAGAATTCAAACGCTTTAATTCACTTGATGGACTAGGCATTAAGATTCTAAAAGACAATGGTGTCGAACCCGCTGTTATTACTGCTCGTACCTCTACAACGGTTGAGCATCGGATGAAAAACCTAGGCATTAAGCATTTTTACCAAGGGCAAGAGGATAAAGTAATTGCCTTCAACGACTTATTAGAAAAGCTCAATCTAAAGGCTGATCAAGTTGCTTACGTAGGGGATGATGTGATTGATTTGCCAGTGATGACTAAGGTTGGTTTACCTATAGCGGTTGCCAATGCGCATGAATTAGTCAAAGAAAAATCTTGCATAGTAACCGAGAAGAATGGTGGTCATGGCGCGGTTAGAGAGGTTTGTGACTTCATTTTAAAAGCGCAAGATAAGTTTGATAAAGCAATGAGGCCTTATTTAGGTCATTAACACTCTACATGTATGTATATCCAAAACAAAAAAACGCCTTCAATTTGAAGGCGTTTTTTTAATCTAACGATTATTTGTAGAATTACTCTATAATTTCTTGCCTCGCATCTTAGAGATCATCTGTAATTGTGCCATTGCTTCCGCTAGTGCGGCTTGTGTTGTACCAACATCATGACCATTTTCTGAATTAGCCATGGCCTCTTCAGCGCGTTGCTTAGCCTCTAACGCCTTAGACTCATCTAAATCATGTGCTCGGATTGCTGTATCAGAAAAAATAGTAACAACATCAGGTTGTACTTCAACAATACCGCCAGAAACATAAATAGACTCAACGCCTTTGTCAGTTTCTACTCGAACTTCGCCCGGCTTTAATGTCGATAACAAAGCTACATGTTTTGGATAGATACCCAATTCACCAGTAGATGCTGGTGCAAACACACAGTTTGCTTCACCTGAGTAAAGTGACTCTGTTGCGCTAACTACATCGACATGGATGGTTGACATTTATGCGTTCTCCGCTGCTTTTTCACGAACCTCATCAATAGAGCCTGTCATGTAGAAGGCTTGCTCTGGAAGATCATCAAGCTCACCTTCAAGAATCGCCTTAAAACCGC
>DQNX01000147.1 GCA_015658965.1 Gammaproteobacteria bacterium | reverse complement strand
TGCCCCTTTAATCACCTCGGTTTTATTAGCATTTTCACTCTCTTCTCAAGCGCAAACATTTGGTCAAAATCCCAAAGGATTTAATTCGGTCTATAATATCCAAACTGTCAGTGGTATGTCACTCGATAAAAGAGCTTTGTTAGGCGGTGTGGTTGTATCATCCACACAAGTTACCTTGTCAGCGCAAGTTACTGGCGATATACTCAGTGTTAGCGGCAAAGAAGGTGACATGTTTAAGCGTGGCTCTACCTTAGTTACACTTGAGCAAGAATCCATCCAAGCACAAAGAGATTCTGCCTATGCAGAAATTTCATCAGCCAACGAAGCCCTTAGAAATGCCGGTGTGCAATATTCACAGTCTATTGTATCGCCTAATTCTAGCGGTATGTTTGGTGGCGTCCCAGGCATGTTCTCAATGTTTACAGATCCTATGTTAAAAATGAGTGGGCAGGGTAATCCTGAGTTTGATAAGTTTGCCAACAGAACCTCTCGTTATACTGGTTATCAGCAAGCCAAAAATAAGCTTAGACAAGCAGAGCTTAACCTTAAGCAAGTAGAAGAGCGTTTAAAAGACGCCAACGTGGTTGCGCCTTTTGATGGTGTCATTGTTGTTAAAAGCATTAGCCAAGGCGATGTTGTGCAGCCGGGCCAAATACTCATGAAGTTTGCTAATATTAAAGACCTCCAAGTAGAAGTTAATATCCCATCACGCTTAGTTTCCAGTTTAAAGTTAGACAAAAAATATCGTATCAAATTAGACATTGCCAACATTGTGGTTAATGCTGCTTTGTCTCAAATTTACCCAATTGCTGACAACAACAAACACAGCGTTAAGGTTAAATTCGATCTACCACCTAATGTCCCAGTGTTGGCAGGCGCCTATGCCGAGGTAGAAATTTTTGAAACAGTGACGGGTGTATTAACACCAGTGCTTCCAGAATCGGCCATTATGTGGCGCTCAAGCTTACCAAGTGTCTTTGTTATTAATTCGGAAACAAATCAGACTGAATTAAGGTTTGTTCGCCTGGGTGAGCAAGTGGGTAAGAATAAGAAAAGTGTTTTATCAGGCTTAAAGATTGGCGAGAAGATTGTCACCAATCCAAATATATTAATGGTTTCAGGAATGGATATCTAATAACACTATGCCAGAGAACAAGCAAATTAAAGAGGTTGATTTAGGAATAGCGGGCAAGCTAACCAAAGCTTTTATTACCTCGCCACTCTCAATCATTATATTTTTCGCCATGCTGGGCGCAGGTATTATTGGCTTGATTTCAACACCAAGGCAAGAAGACCCGCAAATCTCAGTGCCAATGATTGATCTATTTGTTGAATATCCTGGTGCTTCTTCTGAAGAGGTCTCCAACATCATTGTCAAACCATTAGAACGCCTAATGTCGCAGATTTTAGGTGTTAAACATGTTTATTCGGTTAGTGATAGAGGTCAAGGCATCATCACGGTTGAATTTGATGTGGGTCAGGAAATGAACGACTCGATCATTAAAGTAAGAGATAAGATGCTTGCCAACTTGGAGTTTATGCCGCCAGGCGCCAAACAGCCACTGATCAAGCCAAAGGAAATTGACGACGTGCCTATTATTAACTTAACTCTCTGGTCAAAATCGCTGGATGATGGTCAATTACGCAGTTTAGGTTTGGAACTATTACAGCAGCTTGAAAAAGTTAAAGACACCAACAACGGTTTTGTTGTGGGTGGTCGTAAAGAAATTTTTCACATTGATGTCTATCCAGGTCGACTGGCTGGTTACGATATCTCCATCCAACAAATTGCAGGCACGGTTGGCTCGGCTAACGTTAGTGATCATACGGGTGATATTGAGCTTAATGGCTACAAAATGGAAGTGTATTCAGGTGACTTCTTCAAGAAAGTTGAGGATATTGAAAACTTAGTGATAGCCGTTAATGAAGGCAATCCCGTCTATGTGCGCGATGTGGCAGATGTGTACTATGCACCAGAAGAAACTCACCACATGGTTAATTACTATACAGGTAAGGCTAATAATAGCAACATAAAGGCCACAGGTGAGCAAGCGGTAACGATTGCAATTGCAAAGAAATTTGGTAGTAACGGTGTTGAGGTTGCAGAAAATATTTTGGCAAAAGTAGAAGAACTTAAGGGCCGACTCATCCCTGACAATGTTGAAGTTAGTGTTACCAGAGATTACGGAAAGTCTGCCAAAGATAAAGTTAACTCACTGATTAAAAAGCTGTTTATTGCGACCGGCGCAGTGACGCTATTGGTTTGGTTTGCACTGGGTTGGCGTCCTGCGGTTGTTGTAACTTTGGTTATTCCAGTAGTGTTATTAATGACCATCTTCTCGGCTTGGATTCTTGGCATGACCATTGACCGAGTGAGCTTGTTTGCCCTAATTTTCTCAATTGGTATTTTGGTAGATGACGCCATCGTCGTTACTGAAAATATTTACCGACGTTGGCTAATTGACAATAAAATTACTATTGGTACGGCAATTGATGCGGTGCGAGAAGTGGGCAATCCAACCATCTTAGCAACCTTTACTGTGGTCGCGGCACTTGTGCCAATGGCAGCAGTAAGCGGCATGATGGGGCCTTACATGGCACCCATTCCAATATTAGGTTCCGTGGCGATGATGTTCTCGCTATTTGCAGCCTTTGTCTTTACCCCATACTTCATTATGAAGTTTGTACCGCCTTTAAATGTATTACACAAAATGCATGAAAAAGAGGAGAGAGAAGGTAAAGTAATGTTTGCATTTTTCCATGCGATGATCTCTAAATTATTCAGCATTAAAATCTACGGTTGGGGCTTTTTAATTGGTTTGGTTGTTGCCTTTTTTATGTCGATGTCAATGTTTTATACAACCGCAGTACCGGTCAAAATGCTGCCACTCGATAATAAATCAGAGTTTGGTGTCGTGCTAGATATGCCAGATGGCACCGCACTTGCAAACACTGCATCAACCCTACACAAGATGGCGCAAGTGTTGCGCAATATACCAGAAGTGATTGCGATCCAATCTTATGCAGGTACAGCAAAACCATTTGATTTTAATGGCTTAGTACGCCACTACTACCTGAGACAAAATTCATCAGAAGGTGAGTTACAAGTTCAGTTGGCTGAAAAAGCTGATCGTGATCGATCCAGTCATGAAATTGCACTTGAAGCAAGAGAATTAATCAAACAAATCGCCACTGATGCTGGTGCTACCTATGCCGTGGTAGAAATGCCACCTGGCCCACCAGTGCTTCGCCCTGTGGTTGCAGAGGTATACGGCCCTGATAAAGAAACCCGTCGTAAACTGGCCAACGATCTTACTGAGATGTTCAAAGAGTCCGGCACAATGACAGATATTGACAACTTGATGCGTGATGACTACCCAGTAATCAACTTCCAAGTAGATACAATAAAAGCTTCCCGCTTTGGTGTTAGTGTGCAAACCATTAAAGAAACGTTAGCCATGGCCATGAGTAGCTTTAATGTAACAACGATTCGCCTTAAAAATGCACTAGAGCCTTCACGTGTTTGTTTGAAGGTGCCTTTATCTAAGCGTTCACAGTTGTCATACTTAACGCAGTTACCAGTGCCATCGCAGCATGGCGGCATGATTCCAATTTCTGAGTTGGGTTCGTTTGTTTATAAAAAACAAGACGATCTGATCTACCACAAAGATTTGGCTGATGTTGAATACGTTTTAGGTGAACCTATTGGTCGTTTAAGTGCGCCAATTTACGCCATGTTTGGTGTTGATGACTTACTGCTCAGATACCAGACCATTGATGGTAAAGAATTACAAGGTGAGTTCTTTGGCCCACCTCAAGACCAAACTGTACCAAGCTTTGAGTGGGCTGGCGAATGGACAGTCACGTATGAAACTTTCCGAGACATGGGTACGGCATTCGGTGTAGCACTGGTGGTTATTTATATGTTGGTGGTCTGGCAGTTTGGTAACTTTATTATCCCTGCAGTGATTATGGCACCAATCCCGCTAACGCTTTTAGGCATTGTGCCGGGGCATTGGATGTTGGGTGCAGAGTTTACCGCAACTTCAATGATTGGCTGGATTGCACTGGCAGGTATTATTGTGCGAAATTCCATTCTCTTGGTAGACTTTACCGTGCAAGAATATGCCAAAGGCATGCCGTTCTTTGATGCGGTTATCTTTTCTTGTGCCTCAAGAACACGCCCAATTATGATTACAGCCTTTGCCTTAGTGGGTGGTTCAAGTGTTATTTTGTCTGACCCTATTTTCCAAGGCATGGCAATATCACTTTTATTTGGTGTGCTAGTTTCAACTGTGCTAACTTTAGTTGTTATTCCGCTTGGCACCTTGTCAGCAGGTGAAGAGTCTTGTCGTAATATTGCCGTTAGCATGGGTTTATTACCAGGTGATGCTGACTCAGATGCAAAATACAATGTATTAAAAAAGGAAAAACCTAAAAAACCTAAATCTGAAAAAACAGCCAATGACGCAAAACAATGGATTAAAGTAGCGCTAGGCAAAAAGAAACAAGTTGACGATACTGAAGTAGAGGTCTCTGAAGGTAAGGTAGACACCAACGGTCTGCTTAAAAAAGAAGATAAAAATGATGTGTAGTATTGGTTAATAGCAAGCATAAAAAATGGCTTCAAATTGAAGCCATTTTTTTTCGTCTGAATTAAAGTGTTAACCGATAGATATCCCAGCTGCTTGTAAATCAGCATGATAAGAGGATCGTACCATTGGACCACTGGCCACTTGGGAAAATCCCATCTTGGTAGCCAGCACTTTATAACGCTCAAACTGCTTAGGGGTGATGTATTCTTCAACCGCCAAATGATGCTTACTGGGTTGTAAATATTGCCCCAGCGTTAACATATCGACATCATGCGCTCTAAGGTCAGACAAAACATCTAACACTTGCTGTTCGTTTTCACCCACGCCCAACATTAAGCCGGATTTGGTTGTTACGTCAGGGTGTTGTTGTTTGAACGATTGTAGTAGTTTCAATGAATACTCATAACTTGCCCCAGGACGCACCTGAGGATACAAGCTCGGTACGGTTTCAAGATTGTGATTAAACACGTCTGGTGCGCAAGTTTGGAATATTTCCAAAGCTTTTTCCATACGCCCTCTAAAGTCAGGCGTTAGTATTTCGATTTTAACCTGAGGTGTGGTTTGTCTGATTTGATCAATGCACTGCTTAAAATGATTAGCACCGCCATCACGCAGATCATCCCGATCGACCGAGGTAATGACCACGTATTTAAGCGCCATTTTTTCGATAGTCTCAGCCAAATGTTGTGGCTCATCAACATCAAGTGGCTTAGGTTTTCCATGTGCCACATCACAAAATGGGCATCTGCGCGTACAGATTTGCCCCATAATCATAAAAGTTGCCGTGCCGTGATTAAAGCATTCGCCTAAGTTGGGGCATTGTGCCTCTTCACAAACGGTAAATAATTTTTGTTCACGCAGTGTTTTCTTAAGCTTATCTACTTTAGAGCCACTAGGGTGTTTGATGCGAATCCAGCTTGGCTTTCTTAGCGGCACACGGGTAGCATCTGGCTTAATCTTTAAGCGCGCTGTTTTTGATTCGCCTTTGAGGGCTTTAATTTCAATGTCTTGTAACATAGTTGGCTAAGATTTGACTCAACTCATCGCTAATATTGTCTAAGCGGATATTATCCGTTAAATCGCTCAGTTGTGTTACTTTCAATCCTTGATATCCACAAGGGTTTATCTGTGTAAAGGCAGATAGCGCCATATCAACGTTTAAGCTTAATCCGTGATAAGTCCTACCATTTTTAACTTTAAGCCCAAGAGCGGCAATTTTGGCGCCATCTACATACACACCTGGCGCCCCTTTTTTTAAATGTGATTTAATATGATAACGACTCAGTAAATCCATAATAGAAATCTCAATCAAAGACACCATTTTTTTTACCCCAATGCCCAAACGCTTTAGATCAATCAAACAATAAATAACAAGTTGCCCCGGCCCATGATAAGTAATCTGACCGCCACGATCGGTATGCACCACAGGGATGTTGCTACTTCCTAGTAAGTGTTCAGTCTTGCCAGAGATGCCCTGAGTAAAAACACTGGGGTGTTCAACAATCCACAGCTCGTCTTCGGTGTTGGCATCACGTGCTTCGGTGAAGCTTTTCATGGCATCCCAGGTTTGGACATAGTCTTGCAAACCAAGATAGATAATTTTCATGCTTAATTATAAGATGTAGGCAACCAAAGGATGGTCTTGTAATTCTTGGTTAATCGAATCAAGCTGTGCACGGCTAGTCGCTACAATTCTAACTGTATAAGAAATATAACGGCCTTTTGAGCTTTTCTTGCTGCTGATTTGATTGGGGTGTAATTTACCTGCATGACGCTCAATAATGGCGCACATGGCTGCATTTAGCTCACCACAATCCTTACCCATAACTTTAATCGGGTAATCACACGGGAAGTTAAACAACTCTTCAGAGCTTGGTTTAATAGTAGGCTTAGTCATATTAGGTAATTTTATCGTCTATTACGGTAGAATGGTGTCACTTTTATTTTTTTCAAGTCTTTATGCGTCCAGAACAAGTTAGCAAAATCCTCACTCGAGAATTCGAATCCGTTATTCACGGCCACCACACACCAGTCATGTTGTGGGGTGCGCCCGGTATTGGCAAGTCACAAATCATCTCTCAAGTAGCGATTGAGCACAACGTGCCGATGATTGATATTCGTCTATCACAAATGGAGCCCAGTGATTTACGCGGCATTCCTTTTAAGAATGGCGACTTAGTTGACTGGTCAATCCCATCACTTTTGCCTAATGCCGCTCGCCATGGTGAGCGCGGTATTTTATTTTTAGATGAAATCACTTCAGCGCCGCCAACCGTATCAGCTGCAGCCTATCAGCTTATTCTAGACCGTCGTCTGGGTGATTACATTGTACCCGATGGTTGGGTGATTTTTGCAGCCGGTAATCGCCAAGGCGACCGTGGCGTTACCTACTCAATGCCTGCACCACTCGCCAATCGTTTTTCTCACTATGAACTCGATGTTAATCTTGATGACTGGGTAGCTTGGGCTTACAAAAACAACATTGATGAACGCATTATCGGTTTTTTGCGTTATCGTCCTGAACATTTATTTGAATTTGATCCAGCGCACAATCCAAATGCCTTCCCATCGCCAAGAACTTGGGAATTTACACACCGAGCTTTGCAAAAGTTTGACGACAATCTTAATCTATTTAGACAAGCAGCCAGTGCTTGTGTCGGTGAAGTGGCTGGCGTTGAAGTCGCCACTTTTATTGAGCACCTTGAGGATTTACCAGATTTAGATGCAATCGTAAATGGCGAGTCAGTTTCAATTCCAGATGCGATTGATCTTCAATATGCAATCTGTTCAGCCTTAGTGGGTAGGGCGATCAGCGTTAAAGACAAAAATAACGCAAAAAAAGTTTGGGGCAATATCCTTAATTTTGCACGCGACTTCCCACAGAAAGAACTTGGTGTTATGTTGGTTTCTGACATGCAACGTGCGATCGGCGAAGAAATCTTCGCCATTCCTGAGTTTGCTGATTGGGCTGGCAAAATCGCTGACACTTTATTTGACTAAGGTATATTTTGGATAACTATCCAACATGGCAAGACGATTCGTTAAAACCCACAGAGAAAGTTAGGGTTGTTGGTGAGGATATTGTTCAGCCAGAACAAGATCACGAGCTTGATTTAAATGAACTAGAAGCCATTAAAAATCGCCTAACCAAGGCTCGAACACAGCTTATATTGGACAAACCTTTTTTGGGAAATTTGGTCTTAAGACTGCCTTTAATCGCAGCAGATTCTTGGTGTAAAACCAGTGCCACCGATGCCAAAAGTTTTTATTACAACCCCCATTTTATTGATTCTTTAAATAATCATCAAATCAAATTCGTACTCATTCATGAAGCACTACATTGTGCGCTCACCCACTTTGCACGTCGTGGCAATCGTGCTAAGCATATTTGGGATCTTGCTTGTGATTTTGCCATTAACCCACTTTTAGTCAAAGAAGGCTTTCATCCACCCATTGATGTGCCAATTTTTCGTCAATACGAAGGCATGATTGCCGAAGAAATCTACCCAATGATTGACGACAATCTTGATCAGGAACCGATGGACCAACATCTGTATGACGATAATGCTAACGATGATTCTAAGCAATCTGATGGTGGACTGCGTGAAAATGATTTACAAAAACAACAAGAACAAGAACAACAACCCGCCGCAGATTCCAAATCAAACGATGGTAACAAAGGTGGTATGTCACAGCTAGCAAAACAACCCCCAGCCTTACAGCCTGATGAAATAGATAAACTCGCCACTCAATGGCAAAAAAATCTAGCTTCCAGTGCACAATTTGCGCAGCAAGCGGGCAAGCTTGACGGAGAATTCGCCAAATTGATTGATTTCTTTTTGCAACCTCAAGTCTCTTGGCAATCACTTTTAGCGCAATACATGTCAACCTTTGCGCGTGATGATTTCTCCTATTCACGCCCATCGCGCCGCCATGGTGATGCGATTATGCCTTCATTACGTTCACATCAGCTCGACATCAGTGTGGCAATTGACACTTCTGGCTCTATTTCTCAGGAAGAAATTAACGATTTTATTTCAGAAGTGGATGCAATCAAGGCCAATTTACGTGCCGGCATTACCTTGCTTGCTTGTGATGACACACTGTCCGAGCACTCGCCTTGGCGTTATGAAGCTTGGAATGAGTTACAATTTCCAGCCTCTCTTGGCGGCGGTAAAGGCACCAACTTTAACCCAGTGTTTGACTACCTTGCTCAGCAAGACACCCCCTCAGATGTGCTTATTTACTTTACCGATGCCAAGGGTAAATTCCCAGAGTTTGAGCCCGATTATCCGGTCTTATGGCTTATTAAAGGCAAAGAGCGTGTACCATGGGGTTCTCGTATCCAATTAAATTAAATTATGAGAGATTTTTCTGCCATCGAACTTGATGAATATCTAGAAGACAATCAGCCGTTGTTGCTTGATGTGCGTGAGCAGTGGGAGTGGAACAAGTGTCATTTTGAAGATTCAACCTTATTGCCCATGGGGCAGATTATGGTGAATATTGACACGTTAGATAAATCCCAAGAAACAGTGATTATTTGTCATCACGGTATTCGCTCAATGCAAGTTGCACGCTATTTTGATTCCGCTGGCTTTACAAATATTATCAACCTAAGTGGTGGTATTGATGCCTGGGCTAAGCAAGTAGACAGCTCGATGGCGCTGTATTAAAAGCCGATCTGAAAGAACTGATTAAACTGCTTTCGTTGTTTTTGCGCCTGATGCATATCAATCAGTTTAAACCTAAGTTTGGTATTCGGCTGACTTTGTGCCAGTTTGGCTAAATCCAGCGTAAATACCGTACCAATTTTTGGATAACCACCAATACTGGGCGTGTCTTTTAATAAAATAATCGGCAAACCATCCGTGGCAATTTCCACACAGCCATAGCTAATTCCTTCAGATATCATACGCTCTTTGCTGCTTGCAATCGGCGCACCACTTAGGCGACAACCGGTTCGATCGTTGGCATTGGTAACGGTGTAATCCTGATTAAAAAACAAATCCCGCTGGTTAACACTAAAATCATTAAATTGATACGCTGGCAAAATTCTTAAAACAATGGATTGATTGTAATGAGGTATGTATTGTGGCGGAATAAAGCGATAAGTCGCCTCATCAACTGCCTTGCAAGGCAGTGTGTTACCCTCAACAAGCTTGGCACCAATGTTCTCGCGTAAATTAACCGATCTTGAATCAAACAGCACGGCTGTGTCGAACCCATCTTTAACCGCTAAATAGGCACGCACACCACTTCTAGGATTACCCCAGCGAAGTACATCACCTTTATGAATTTGTAATCCACGCCACATTTGAGCGGGCTGATCATTAATTGTAAATTGCAAATCTGCACCTGTCACTGCAATAAAAGTAGCCACTTGCGCCTCAAGTACCAACCCGCCAAAAGTGATTTCGACCACCGCATCGTTAAAATGATTATTAAGCAAATGATTGGCCCACGCGTAAGCATGCTCATCCATCACCCCTGATTGGCTCATGCCATGCTCGCCATGATTAAGTCGCCCATAATCTTGCACGGTGGATAAAAAGCCAGATCTGATCACTTTAAAGCTCATAGCTTACCACCATTTTTCAAATATTCGTCACGTGTAATTTCGTAAAATTTGACTTTGTCACCAACACGGAATTTGTCAATATTTTCAGGACTGTTAAGTGATAATTCTAGCAAGGTTCGTCCCACAATATTCCAGCCACCGGATGAATCAGTCGGG